>JAJBAV010000008.1 GCA_020532085.1 Candidatus Cloacimonadota bacterium
ACCACTTTCGACATCATCCACAACACGCAATTTGAAAGCCATGCTGTAACGATTTACGGGTTTCTTGTCTTCCATTTTTCTCACTCCTTTAAGTTGATGGATGTGTCAACTTTTTTAGGACGAGACAACCCTCCCAATATCAATACGGTATCAATACGGAATCAATACGGATTTCATCCGTATTGATTCCGTATTGATACCGTATTGATATTGGGAGCCGAACGTGTTTATACCTGGTATCTGTCACAAAAATACCGGATATATTACCTAAAGCCAATGAAAACAACCGGGGCGCGGAGTAACGGAAGATGGAGTTTGGTCAACGCGGAAACCTGATCCATCCCGGATGCCGCCTGTGATGTTCATCGATCAGGAACAAGCTGTATATCTGGAACGTGGGTTGGATGAGGACAGGCTGTCAAGGTCGAAATCCGCAAGCGTTTCCGCCCTGGGGTCCGCGGCTTCCGCGCGCGACCGGCCGAGATACGGGTTGCGTCAGCCTCTGAAGCTCTGTCCCGCAGTTTTGTTCACCTTGGGGTTTTCCTGGGTCTGGCCGGGTTCTGGAAATGCGGGGCTGGCCACCTCTGGAGATTTCTGATTGACAGAAACCGGCGGCCTTTATTTCATTGTTTGTTACATTAAATTTCAAGAGGTTGAAGCCGATGAAACCATACATCATCACAGGCGGGACCATTCTCACTTTTGCTCCCGAGCGGCCCGTTCTGCACGACGAGGCCATTCTGGTGCAGGATGGCAGGATCATCCGCGTGGCTCCCGACGCTGAACTTTCCCTGCTGCACTGCGAGCGCGTGGACGCCAGCGGCAAGATCGTGATGCCCGGGCTGATCAACGCGCACCACCATTTTTACAGCACGTTGGTGACGGGACTGGGCAAAGCCGCGCCGGCCAAGGATTTCAATGCCGTGCTGGCCAATCTCTGGTGGCGGCTGGACAAAAAGCTGCTGGCGGAAGACATTTACATCAGCGCGCTGGTTTCGGCCCTTTCCGCCATCCGGCATGGCTGCACCACCGTGATCGACCATCACGCCAGCCCCCACACCGTGCCGGGTTCCCTGGCCCTGATCGCCAAAGCGCTTAAAGAAGCGGGGATTCGCGGCTCACTCTGTTATGAAGTTTCGGATCGCGACGGCGAGGCCATTTGCCAAAAGGGGATCCAGGAAAACGTGGATTGGCTGATGCGCATGCAGGCCGATCCGGAGCCCGGCCTTAAGGGCCTCTTCGGCATGCACGCGGCTTTCACGCTCAGCGACAAGACCTTGGGCCAGATCGCCGACTGGGTGCAAAAACTCGGCTGCGGCACCCACATCCACGCCGCGGAAGCTGAATCCGACGAACTTTACAACATCCGGCACCACGGCAAACGCGTGGTGGAGCGGCTTTGCGACTTCGGACTGGTGAATGAAGACAGCATCCTGGCGCACGGGGTGCATCTGAACGCCCGCGAAATGATGCTGGTGGCGGATGCCGGCGCCGCGATCGTCACCAACCCGCAATCCAACCTGAACAACGCCGTGGGCATCGCTGACGTTTGCAAAATGGCGGAACTCGGCATCACGGTTGGCCTGGGCACGGACGCCATGACGGTGAACATGCTGGAGGAACTGCGGGTGGGACTCTGGGCCCAGCATCTGAGACAGCAAAACCCCGGCGCGGGTTTCATGGAGATCGCCTCCACCCTGCTTTTCAACAACCCCCTCATCGCGCAGAAATACTGGGGGCCAGGCCACGGCGTGATCGCCGACGGCAGCCCCGCCGACCTCATCTGGGTGGATTACGAACCGCACACCCCGCTGAACGCGGAAACCTGGATCGGACACCTGATCTACGGCATTTCCCAAGCCCGGGTGGATACCACCATCTGCGCCGGCCAAACGCTGATGTGGAACGGCCAACTGACCTTGGGCGTGGATGAAACAGAGGTCCGGGCCAAGTCCCGCGAACTGGCAACTGCCCTCTGGGATAGGTTTTAAGATGTGTCACCCCTGCGGGTTTACAGGTTTTGGGAAGGATCCTTTGACCCATGGTTCCGCTGCGCTGCACCCTGGACCAGGATGTTTCATCCCTGCGGGATGGGCCTCGATTGATTCCATGAATTCAAATGTGTCACCCCTACGGGGTTTTAGGTTTCGTTTGTATCCTTGGACCCAGGGTTCCGCTGCGCTCCACTCTGGGCTAAGTTGTTCCATCCCTGCGGGATGGGCCTCCGATGATCGGGGATATGTAATGATGAGAACAGGAAAAAGCAGCCCCGCAGGGGCGGTACAATTTAGCCCAGGGTGCAGCGCAGCGAAACCCTGGGATAAATGGGATCATATGACAATGAAGAAAGACAAAAGCCCTGCAGGGGCGATACAATTTAGCCCAGGGTGCAGCGCAGCGAAACCCTGGGATAAATGGGATCATATGACAATGAAGAAAGACAAAAGCCCCGCAGGGGCGGTACAATTTAGCCCAGGGTGCAGCGCAGCGAAACCCTGGGATCACAAGGCGATGAAGAAGAAAAAAAGCCCCGCAGGGGCGACACCTTGAACTAACATGGCACACTCATTATGTCAACTGTCAGTGCACATAATCTTCGGTCTGAAGAGGCATGGGAGGTATTTGAACGATTCTTTCCATCCCTACATAAACGGCATCATAACCAATCAGAACGGCCATTCTGTGGCCATCAACGGCACCGAGGACCATATCCATATTCTCTGTTATCTGCCGCGCGATATGTCCATCGCGGACTTTGTGAGGACCATTAAAAGCAATTCCTCCAAGTGGTTCAACGCGCAAGGCAAAGGCAGAATGCAGTGGCAGGAAGGATACGCCGCCTTCAGTGTGAGCCATACCAATATCCCCTTTGTGAAAAAGTATATTGAAAATCAGAAAGAGCATCACAAGACGTGTACCTTCGAGTCTGAGATGAAGACATATTTTGCGAAGCTTGGACAAGCAGATATCGGTGAGGATTGGTTTCAGGATGAATGATTCGTATCACCCCTGCGGGGTTAAATATCACAGGCGTGAACCTATGACCCATGGTTCCGCTGCGCTGCACCCTGGGCTAAGATGTTTCATCCCTGCGGGATGGACCTCGACCGGTGCCATGGTTTCAAATGTGTCACCCCTGCGGGGTTGTTTGTTACGCGTGTATCCCTGGACCCAGGGTTCCGCTGCGCTGCACCCTGGGATCAAAGCCAACCAAGCCATGATCACAAGGAGATTAAACAATGTATGACAAGATCTTAAGCCAGGCCAAGGCTTACGAATCCGAAAGCGTGCGCTACCTGCTGGACATGGTGCGCATTCCGGCTTTTTCCACCAAGGAAAAGGAAGTGGTGGAATATATTTTGGGTGAAATGCAAGCAGCCGGTTTTGACGAGGCATTCATCGACCCCCTGGGTAACGTGCTGGGCCGCATCGGCGACGGCGACAGGGTGTTGGCCTTCGACGCCCACATCGACACCGTCTATCCTGGCGACCTAAAGCTTTGGGATTTTGATCCCTTCGACGCCCACGTGAAAGACGGCCAGGTCTGGGGCCGCGGCTCCGTGGACCAGGAAGGCGGCATGGCTTCGATGCTCACCGCCGCCAGGATCATCAAGGATTTGGGCCTGAACGAGAAATTCAGCATCTGGTTCACCGGCACCGTGATGGAGGAAGACTGCGACGGCCTGTGCTGGCAATACATCATCCGCGAGGACAAGATCGTGCCGGAACTGGTTGTGATCACGGAACCCACCAATATGAACATCTATCGCGGACACCGCGGGCGCATGGAAATGCAGGTGCGCGTGCCAGGCCTTTCCTGCCACGGTTCCGCGCCGGAACGGGGCGACAACGCCATCTACAAGATCAGCCGCGTGGCCCTGGAGATCGAGAAGCTGCACGAACGGCTGCGTTTCGACGAGTTTTTGGGCAAGGGAAGCATCTGCGTTACAGAAGTTTACTTCACCGGGCCCTCGCAATGCGCGGTGCCGGACAGCGCCCGCGTCCATCTGGACCGCCGCCTCACCTGGGGCGAAACCAAGGACAGCGCGATCGCCGAGGTGCGCGAAGCCTGCGATCTGGCCGGGGTCGCGGACGCCGAGATCGAGGTGCTCACTTACAACGAAGCCGCCTTCACCGGTCTGGTTTATCCCACCGAAAAGTATTTCCCCACCTGGGTCACGCCGCCGGAATCGCCCTGGCTGCAAGCCGCGGAGGAGGCTTACGCCAAGACCCTCGGACGCGCTCCCAAAGTGGATAAATGGACCTTTTCCACCAACGGCGTGGCCATCGCCGGACTGCACGGCATTCCCTGCCTCGGACTGGGTCCGGGCAACGAAATCTACGCCCACGCGCCCAACGAAGCCACCCCCATCGAGCATCTCACCAAAGCCGCGGCCTTTTACGCCGCCCTGGTGCACCAACTCAACCAATGAGCCATTTCAGCCACTGGCGCTGCACTGATTGCGGGCGGGAATTCGCCCTCGACGAGGTCCGCTACCTCTGTCCGGACTGCGCCAGGGACTACGCGCCGGGAATTCCGCTGCCGGGAGTGCTGGAGGCGATTTTCGACTATCCCGCGCTGCGAGAAGCCTGGCTGGCCCAGCCGGACCCGCAGCTGTTCAGTGTGCTCCCTCCCGGGTATTATCCACCCCTGCCGGTGGGCAACACACCGCTGTTCCGGCCCGAACGTTTGGCCACAAGCCTTAATCTGCCAGAGCTTTACATCAAGAACGACAGCCTCAACCCCAGCGGCTCCTTCAAAGACCGCGCCTCCGAACTGGTGGTGGCGGACGCCATCCGCCTGGGGATGAATGAACTGGTCTGCGCCTCCACCGGCAACGCCGCTTCCTCGCTGGCCTGCCTCTGCGCGGCGGCGGGCAAACAGGCCGTGATCTTCGTTCCGGCAAACGCCCCGGCCGCCAAACTGGCCCAGATCCGGGTTCACGGAGCCGAACTGCACAGCGTGGCAGGCACTTACGACGCCGCCTTCGCCGCGGCCCTGGAGTATTCAGCCTGCCATGCCTGCCTCAACCGCAACACGGCCTACAATCCGCTCACCATCGAGGGAAAGAAGAGTGCCGGACTGGAGATCTTCCTCCAACTGGGCGCGGTTCCGAACTGGATCGTGGTCCCCGTCGGCGACGGCGTGATCCTGGCCGGGATCCACAAAGCCTGGGTAGATCTGCGGAGGGCCGGCCTCACGGACAGCCTGCCCCGGCTGCTGGCGGTGCAGGCCGCCAGTTCCGACGCCATCACATCCTATTGGGAGAGTGGAAGTTACCGAGATGCGGCCAATCCCTTCACCATGGCGGATTCGATCTCAGTGAAGACACCCTCGAACGCGAATTGGGCCGTCCGTGCTCTCAATGAAACCCGCGGCAAGGCCATCCGCGTGAGTGACGGCCAGATCCTGCAAGCCCAGATAGAACTGGCCCGGCAGGCCGGGATCTTCGCTGAACCCTCCTCCGCGGCGGTGCTGGCCGGATTGCAGGGCGCCCTCGGCCAGGGCTGGATCGCGCCTGGCGACAGGGTGGTACTGCTGATCACCGGACACGGTTTGAAGGATATCAATGCCGTCAGCTGAGCTTTATCCCGGGATCTGCGACTTCCACGTCCACGTGGGCGAAAAGATCGGCGGCCTCGATCTGCGCGACGATTTCGCCGCCTTGGACCGCCTGGCCAAAAAAACCGGAGTGGCCGCCATCGGCGCCTTCGTCACCGAAGAGCCGGGTATTCCCCTCACGGACAAACTCCGGCGCATGCAAGCCGATGCCGCGCAACACTTTGAAGGCCATGTGCAGTGGCATCTCACCCCGGTGGCAGCTGAACTGAAGGAGGTGGAGCCTTTGCTGCGGGAAGGCTGCGACCTCAAGTTTTACACCACCTACAAGCAGGCGGGCATCTACAAGTCCTGCCAGGAAATAGGCCGCTGGATGGAAGACCTGGGCCAGTTGAAGGCCCGCGTCCTGGTCCACTGCGAGGACGATGCCGTGATCGCCCAAACCAGTGCCGCCCATCCTTTCAAAACGGCTTGGGACCACACGCTGCGGCGTCCCGAACTGGCTGAGTACATCGCCGTGGAACGGGTGCTGGACCTGGCCGTGAAACACGTTCATCCCGTGCACATAGTCCACGTTTCCACCCCCGGGGCGGCCCTGCTGATCGCCGCGGCCAAACGGCACAATCCCCGCATCACCTGTGAAACCGCGCCGCATTATCTGCTTTACAACGCGGACAAGCTGAAGGAACCAGACGGGCACCGCTGGCTCTGCACGCCGCCACTGCGTTCCGAGGACAGCCGCGGCCTGCTGGTGGAACTGCTGCAGGACGGATTCTTCGATCTCATCGCCAGCGACCACTGCCCCTTCAGACCGGCCGACAAAGACCGCTATCAAGACACTCCGGCAATGGTGCCGATGGGCCTTCCGGGGCTGGCCAGCCTGTTCCCGTCAACGTTTGACCTCTTGGTGGAGCAGGATTTGATCGGACTGGACGCCTTGCTGGATCTCTGCTGCCGGCGTCCGGCAGAACTTATGGGTTATATCAATCCAGCAACATACAGCTTGGAACAACTTTTGGGAAGGACAGACCATGAATGAACCAGCCTGGCGCAACGACGCCCAAGCCAAAGTGACCGGCCGGGCGCGCTATACCGATGACCTTAAACTGCCGGGACTGCTGCACGCGGTGCCGATTTACAGCGAACTGCCGCGGGCCAGGCTGCTCTCCATCGATGCCGCTGAAGCCCTGAAACAGCCGGGTGTGGTGGCGGTTTTTACCGCCCAAGACATCCCCGGCAACCAACGCTTTGGCCAGATCATCAAAGACTATCCCACCCTCGCCGGCGAGGACATCAATTCCACCGGTGACGTGCTGGCCCTGATCGTGGCCGCCACCCGCGCCCAGGCGATGGCCGCCATTCCTTTTGTGAAGGTGGATCTGGAGCCCCGGACCCCGATCCTGGATCCCGAAGCCGCGCTGAGACCGGAGGCGGAGATCCTGCATCCCTTCCACGGCTCCAACATCGCCAACCACCACCGGGTGCGGCGCGGAGACGTGGCCAGCGCTGAACAGGAAGCGGATTTTGTCATCGAAGAGGAATTCTCCACTCAGAGGATCGAGCACGCCTATCTGGAGCCGGAAACCGCGCTCTGCCAGCTGCGGCCGGACGGCGTGATGGAAGTTTTCGGCAGTATGCAGCATCCCTTTTCCACCCGGCGTTTCGTGGCCTCCACTTTGGGCCTGGAACTCAAGGATGTGGAGGTGCGCACCATTCCCATGGGCGGCGGTTTTGGCGGCAAGGACGACACCGCGGCGCTCACCTGCGCCCGGGCCGCGCTCTGCGCCTGGCTGCTGCGGCGTCCGGTGAAGCTCACCCTCAGCCGCGAAGGGAGCCTGCGCGAAAGCTACAAGCGCCATCCCTACAAGCTGCAGTACCGCATGGGCTTAAGCCGTGATGGATTGATCCGTTCCGTCAAGGTGAGGATGGTGGCTGACGGCGGCGCTTATTGCAGCGTAACCCCTTGGGTGACATGGCGTTCCACGGTGCAATGCTGCGGCTGTTACGAAGTTCCAAACGTTCACTGCGACGTCTTCGGGGTCTATACCAACAACGTTTTCAGCGGCGCCATGCGCGGTTTCGGCTCGCCGCAGGTGAATTTTGCCATCGAACAACTGGTGGAGATAGCGGCTGATAAGTGCGGCCTCGACGAGCTGGAATTCCGCCGCCGTAATATGGTTAAACAGGGTTCCACCACCGTCACCGGCCAGGTGCTGGACACCCATGTGGTTTCGCTGCGGCAGGTTATGGACGCCGTCTTGAAAGAGATCGATTATGAGCACAAACGCAAAACCTGCTCCTTCGGTGATCCTGATAAAGATGAATGGTACGGCATCGGCCTCGCCCTCAGCTATCGCGGCATGAGCCTCGGAGCGGAAGGCACGGACGTCAATTCCGCCATCATCAACGTGCAGCCGGACGGCTCGGTGCTGATCGAGACCGGCATTCACGAAAACGGCCAGGGCTCCGAATCCGCCATGATCCTGCTGGCCTCCGAACAGTTGGGTTTGCCTGTGGAGCGGATCCGCTACCGGATGCCCTCCACGGCCAACATCCCGGACGGCGGCACCACCGTCGCTTCGCGCGGTACCATCATGGGCGGTGGAGCCACGGTCAACGCCTGCAAGATACTCAAAGACATCATTATCGAGGCCATGCGGGACCTGCGGGGACTGGACGTTGCCGGTTTCAGTGAACAGAACCTGGTGAATGCCGCCGGGCAGGTTTTGATCCCCTGGAACGAGGCGATCCGGCTTTGCTACAACCATCAGATCTATCCCCATGCCTTTGGCGTGTTCCAAGCCCCGCGGGTAAGCTGGGATGAAGATACCGGGCAGGGTAACGCTTATTTCACATGGGTTTATGGCTGCCAAGCGGTGGAACTGAAAGTGGACCCAGCCACCAAAGCAGTCACGCTTTTAAACATCGTGGCCGCCCACGATGTGGGCAAGGCTGTCAATCCCGCCCTGGTGAAAGGCCAGTTCTACGGCGGCCTGGCCATGGCCACAGGCTACGCGCTGTTCGAGGACTGCGCCTGCGAAAACGGCACTCCCAAACCCACCAACCTGCACAACTACCGCCTGGTGCGGAGCACCGACCTGCCGGAGATGACCGCCATCATCGTGGAAAACCCCGACCCCACCTCACCTTCCGGCGCCAAGGGCATCGGCGAGCCCACCAACGAACTGCTGGCACCGGCCATCGCCAATGCTGTCTATCGGGCAACCGGACAAAGGTTTAACCATCTTCCCATAAGGATGAAACCATGATCAGGGTAAACGGGACTGAATATCTGGATTACGACCCCGACCGGAAGCTCTCCGCCTGGCTGCGTGAGGACCTGGACCTCACCGGCACCAAGATTGGCTGCGACATCGGCGTCTGCGGCTCCTGCACCGTGCTGGTGAACGGCGAGCCGAAGCGTTCCTGCCGGCTGAAACTGAAGGACGTGGAAGGCGCGGATATCCTCACCATCGAAGGAGTTCGGGCCCCGGACGGCGGACTGCACCCCATCCAACAGGCCTTTCTCGACGCCGGCGCCATCCAGTGCGGCTTTTGCACGCCGGGCATGGTTCTCGCCACCTATGCCCTGCTGGCCAAAAACCCCCATCCCACGCGGGCCGAGGCGCGCCAGGCCCTCAAAGGCAACCTTTGCCGCTGCACCGGCTATCAGCAGATCATCGACGCCGTGCTGCTGGCCGCCCAAAGCATGACCAAACCATCTTGATAAACGCATAAGAGGCAATCATGAACAACATCGAAGCCATCAAGAACCGCCTGCGGGAACTGGAGAGCCTGCGCCCAGACCGCTACGGCAAAGATTTCCTGCTCACCTGGGAACACAGCCGGGACGACCTCCAAGCCGTGATGCTGGTGGCGGAGATCCTCCAGCTGCTGCATAAAGAGAAGAAGCCCTGGCGCATCTTCGATTACGGCCTGGCCATCTCCATTTTCCGCGACAACAGCACCCGCACCCGCTTCAGCTTTGCCTCCGCTGTGAACGGCCTGGGCCTGGCGCTGTCCGAGCTCGACGAGGTGAAATCCCAGATCGCCCACGGCGAAACGGTGCGCGAAACCGCCGCCATGATCTCCTTTCTCACCGAAGTGATCGGCATCCGCGACGACATGTACCCCGGCGAGGGCCATTCCTACATGCTGGAGGTGGCGGACGCGGTCACAGAGTCCTTTACACAGGGCGTTCTGGCCCAGCGCCCCACCCTCGTGAATCTGCAGTGCGACCTCGACCATCCCACCCAGAGCCTGGCCGACCTGCTCAAGCTGAAGGACTATTTCGGCGGCCTCGAAAATCTGAAAGGCAAAAAACTCGCCATGAGCTGGGCCTATTCTCCTTCCTACGGCAAACCGCTCTCCGTGCCGCAGGGCGTGATCAACCTCATGGGCCGCTTCGGCATGGACGTGGTTCTGGCCCATCCCGAAGGCTACGGCCTGCTGCCGGAAACGGTGGATTCCGCGAGCCGGTTCGCCAGGGAAAGCGGCGGCTCGTTCCGCATCACGCACAACATGGACGACGCCTTTAAGGACGCCGATGTGGTCTATCCCAAATCCTGGGCGCCGATGACCGTGATGCAAGAGCGCACCAGATTGCTCAAACAAAGCGACCGTGAAGGTCTGAAGGCCCTGGAGCGGCACTGCCTGGCCGAAAACGCCCGCCACGCGGACTGGGAGTGCACGGAAGCGCGGATGAAGCTCACCAAAGGCGGCAACGCCCTCTACGAACACTGCCTCCCAGCCGACATCTCCGGCGTCAGCTGCGCCCGGGGCGAGGTGGCCGGGTCCGTCTTCGAACGTTATCGCCTGCACACCTATCAGGAAGCGGGGTACAAACCCTTCGTGATCGCGGCCATGATCTTCACGGCCAAGGTGCGCGAACTCGCTGCGAAACTGGAATCTTTTCTTTAGCACAGAGAAAAGCAGAGATGGACAGAGAGAAGCAGAGCATGAAAGCATTTACAGAAGATGAATTGAACAAACTGAGCTGGAAAATAATCGGCGCTTGTATCGAAGTACATAAGTTTTTGGGTCCGGGATTGCTCGAATCCATCTATTCCGATTGCCTTTCCCGTGAGTTCAGTTTGCGTAACATCAATTTCAAAAGAGAGGTATTCGTTCCCTTGATGTACAAGGGAGAAGTGTTCAGCACCAAGTTAAGGGCTGACTATGTAGTTGAAGATTCTGTAATTCTGGAGCTGAAATCTGTCAGGGAAATGTTGCCCATATACGAGGCTCAGCTGATGTCCTACATGGCTTTGAGCAATATTGAGCTTGGCTTGTTGATCAACTTTAATGTCAGCCTGCTTAAAGAGGGGATCATCAGGATGAGATTGAATCACGGTAAACTAACCGAGCATGACCAGAGTTTGCTGATGCAATCCAAGCCGCAGCTTTAAAAAAATGTTCTTTAGAACTCTGCTTTTCTCTGTGTTGAAAAAACTTGACGACATGCTCAGAACCTAAACAAGATGAGCAAGGCACAAACTGACAGGATCGCTTGATTGCCATGATCTCTGCTTTTCTCTGCCAAACTCTGCTTTTCTCTGTGCTGAAAAAACTTGACGATATGCTCAGAACCTAAACAAGATGAGCAAGACACAAACTGACAGGATCGCTTGATTGCCATGATCTCTGCTTTTCTCTGCCAAACTCTGCTTTTCTCTGTGTTGAAAAAAATAATAGGAGTATAAATGCCCAAGCTGATAACCCACAAAAACCCCGAAGTGATCAAAAAGAACGCCCGCCGCTGCAAAGAGCGCGGCATCATCCTGCCCACCATCCGCCAGCAGATGTTCCCCGAGACCATCCCGGACGCCATCAAGCAAAGGCTGCAGCCCATCGGCCTCTGGGACATCGACCCCCTCAATCTCTTCCGCATCACCTGGAAAAACGACATCGAGACCGGCCTCTTTGGCCCACCGGACTATTTTGAGCTGCCTTCCTCCGTCACCGGCGTCCCGGCCCGGATCATCGGCCTGGTGGGAAAATATTTCCCCACCGGAGCCCACAAGGTCGGCGCCGCCTACGGTTGCATGGCCCCGCGCCTGGCCAGCGGCGAGTTCGATCCCGAGTTCGACAAGGCCGTCTGGCCCTCCACCGGCAACTACTGCCGCGGCGGCGCCTTCGACTGCGCCCTGCTGGCCTGTCCCGCGGTGGCCATCCTGCCCGAGGAGATGAGCCAGGAACGCTTCACCTGGCTGCGCGAGATCGGCGCTGAGGTGATCGCCACCCCGGGCTGCGAATCCAACGTGAAGGAGATCTTCGACAAATGCCACGAACTGCGCGCCGATCCCCACAACTTCATCCTCAACCAGTTCGACGAATTCGGCAATCCCTTCTGGCACTACCACGTTACCGGCGACGCCCTCAGCGAGGTCTGGGACCTGGTGAAAACACCCTCAAACCGCTTCAGCGCCTATATCAGCGCCACCGGAAGCGCCGGCACCATCGCCGCCGGGGATTTCCTCAAAAAGCGCTTCCCCCTCATGAAAACCACCGCCGCCGAGGCCCTGGAATGCCCCACCCTGCTCAACAACGGCTTTGGCGGGCACCGCATCGAAGGCATCGGCGACAAACATGTGCCCTGGGTGCACAACGTGCGCAACACCGACGCCGTTGCCGCCATCCGCGATGAAGACTGTATGCGGCTGCTGCGCCTCTTCAACGAACCCGCCGGACATGAGTTCCTCGTCCGCGAAGGCGTGCCTGAGAACGTGGTGAAAAACCTGCCCCTGCTGGGCATTTCCTCCATCGGCAACCTGCTGGCCTGCATCAAACACGCCAAATACTTCGAGTACACCGGGGATGACATCATTTTCACCGTCTTCACGGACTCCGCCGAGCTCTACCAGTCCAGGATCGTGGAGCAGCAAGCCCTCAAGGGCGCCTACACCCCGCTGCAGGCCGCGCTGGACCGCGAGGCCGCCCTCAACTGCCAGCAGACCGACAACTTCCTGGAACTCACCTTCACCGAAAAGAAGCGCGTCCACAACCTCAAGTATTACACCTGGGTGGAGCAGCAGGGCAAAACCTACGAGGAGATCCTGCGCCAGTGGGACGATCCGGCCTACTGGACCGAGACCTTTGAGGACAACCTCGACGAGCTCGACCAGGCCATCGAGGAGTTCAATGCCCTGCCCTGACCTCGTGGCCATCATCCCCGCCGCCGGCAAAGGTGAGCGTTTTGGCGGCCCCAAAGCTGAGGCCGGCCTGGACAACTCCACTTTTTTGGACCGCGTGCGCGCCACGCTGGCCGCGGCGGGCGTTTCGGATGTGTATGTGGCCCAGGGCCTGAACACTCCGGACATGCTGGCCACGCTGCGCCACGCCGTTGGCGAACTGGCCTCGCCCGGGGTGAAAGGCTATCTCATCTTTCCGGTGGACCATCCCTGCGTGAAGCCGGAAACCGTGCAAGCCCTTTGCGCGGCCTGGAATTCATATCCGGACGCGGTTTACCGCCCCTCATGCCAGGGCAGGCCAGGGCATCCGGTGATCATTCCGGCCTGGCTGGACCTCGCTGCCGACGACGCTGGCCAAGGCCTGGCCGGCATCATCCGCTCCCGGGCCTGCAGCGTGATCGACGTCCCGGTGGACGATCCGGAGATACTGCGCAACGTTAACCGTCCCCAGGATTTGGAGAACTGATGGAACTGCCCGAATTGCTCGCCAGCCGCCACAGCGTGCGGGATTTCCTGCCCGATCCCATCCCGGATGAGATTTTGCGGGAGATCCTGCAGGCCGGACGCCTCGCCCCCTCGGCCCAAAACCGCCAGCCCTGGCGTTATGTGGTCCTCCGCGACAACGCCCAGGTGAAAAAACTGGCCCTCAACTGCGGCCTGATCGGGCTTTCGAACCTCTTCATCCGCAACGCGCCCTGCCTGATCGCGGCCTGCGCCGATTCCAGCAAAAACCTGCGCGTCAACCGGCAGGACTACTATCTGGTGGACACCGCCATCTCTTTGCAGCAGATGGTGTTGGCCGCCTGGAACCGGGGCGTGGGCAGCTGCTGGCTGGCCGCCTTCAGCGAGCCGGCGGTGAAAAAATACCTCCGGCTGCCGCCCAAATGGCGCGTGGTGGCCCTGCTGCCCCTGGGTTACCCCGCGGAAGGCAAAACCATCTACTCCAAGGCCCTCAGTTACTTTGCCAACAGCCGGGACCGCCTGCCGCTGGACCAGACCGTCACCTATTTCAAGGATTGAAGCCGAAGTCGTGAAGCTGGAGTCGTGAAGCTGGAGTCGTGAAGCTGGAGTCGTGAAGCTGGAGTCGAGCGAGCCAGCGAGCATCGACTCCAGCAGGATCCCGTTCCTTCGCTCTTGCCCTGAAAACTCAGCCGCTCTGTCATTCCGGGGAAGCGTGCGCCAGCACGCGGGGTCCCGGAATCCAGCCCTTCCGGGTAATGCCCTCAGAGGGTGTCGATGCAGACTGCGTCTGTATCGACCCCGCCTTGACCTGGGACCGGGACTGGCTATTCCCGCCAAACCTGGATTCCGGAACTCCGGCGCTGAAGCACCTGCGTCCGGAATGACGTGCTTTCAAGCTGGGTGATGGATGTTTGGATCCGTGAAGACGTAAATCCGTGTGAAATGCGCATGCCCGGCCTTGCCGCAGCCGCTGCTCCCCCGCCGCCCGACTTCAGCGTCACTCCCATTCTTCTTCTTTTTTCTGAACCCGTTTTCCCTGTTTCCGCGTTTTTCCGTGACCTATTCCCACGTCATTCCCATTCCCCTGCTTTTTTCTGATCCCGTTTTCCCTGTTTCCGCGTTTTTCCGCGACCTATTCTTTGCGGCATTCCCATTCCCCCGGGGTTCCCCCCGGCCTTGCCGCGGCCGGGGCCTACAGCCTCAGCACCTTCCGCGTCCGGATCTCGCTGCCGCACTGCAGCCGGATGAGATGGATGCCGGAGCCCACATCCCGCCCCTGGTCATCGTCACCATTCCAGACCAGCTGATGTTCCCCGGCCCGGGCTTCCGCGGCGGGAAAGCGTTTCAGGAGTTGCCCGCGGATATTATAGACGGAGCAGTGGGCGGGCAGGTTCCGGGGCTGGGACCAGCTGATTTGAACCGACCGGCTGAAGGGGTTGGGATAACATGCCTTAACCACAAGCGCTCCGGGAAGATCCGGCTCCGGTGGAGTGGGTGAGCCGCCGCCGGAAAACTGCTGCGCGTAGATTCCCCAGAGAGGCTGGACCGAGGAGCCTCCGGCCCGGGCGTCCGCCCAGCAGAGGGTCAGGTCGTTTTCTCCGGAGCCGGCGATCAGGGGGGCGTTCTGGCGGAAAGGCCCGCCCGCCAGCAGCAGCGGCTTGCCTCCGGTCTGTTCTCCGGGCTCCAGCCGGCGGTACCAGAGGTCCAGGTTGTCGTCGTTATCCGGGTTGTAATTGCCGCTCCAGGCCACCAGCAGCCCGCCGTCCGCGAATCTGCCCAGGTCCATGGAGCCCGCTGCCAGCAGGTTGTTGCCATCCAGCAGCAGTCCGGGTTCTGGATAGAGCAGGTTGCCGCCGGGGTCCACGGTTTGCAGATAGGCGCCCCGGTTGCCGTTGGCGAAAAAACCATAGCCCACCGAAACTCCGCTGGCCTCAGCCAGGCAGCCCATGTACATGTGAGGTGCCGCGTGGATCAGCCTTCCGGCCTCGCCCCAGGGCAATTCTCCCCCGCTGTTCACCCTTTGGGCGTAAAAGTTTTCCAACGCGAAGCTTCCCGCGAAGATCAGCAGGTCCGCTCCGCTGAGGGCCACGTCCGCCACCAGCAGATCGTTCAGCTCGCTGGTGCTGAAGATCAGATTGCTCCCGGAACTCCAGCCGGGCAGCTCCAGGCCGTTGGCGTCCAGCCTTTTGCCCCGGATCTGATAAGTTCCGGGCTGGCTCCGCACCGCCCAGGTGAAATACCTTCCCTCCGGCGCTCCCAAGTCGCGCGGGGCCTGGCTCAGATCGTCCGCCAAAACCACTCCCGCCGTTCCCCACATCAGCTCTCCGCCGCTGATCCGCTGGCCTTTCACGCGGTAAACGCCATTGTCCTGTTCTGTCCAAACAACGTAAATGTCTCCCTCGCACACAGCCATTCTGGCCCGGTTGGAGGCTGGGAAGCCCAGCAGGATGCCGCCGCCCGGGAAGAGGGCGTGGCCGGACAGGTCATGGTTTTGCAGATACAGGCCGTCATTTTTATAGATCACAGTGAAACCGGTGTCTCCCAGGGGCCGCGCGTCCACGAACGTTGTCATGGCGTCGCCGGAGCAGATCAGCCTGCCTCCGGGCTCCAGTTCCAACTGGCCCAAAGCGTCAAGTTGCTGGTAATAATAGCGTTGATCCGTGCTGCTCCGGCTGTCGGAATGGATGATCACGCTGTGGTTTCCCACCTTCAGGCAGCTGGAGGGCCAGGCGTGGCCGTTCCAGACGGTGGCGCAGATTTCCTGCGGAGGCGTGAGCAGCGGCTCCCCGGCCCGGTTGAATGCTCTGCGTTTCAGGCTGGTGGTCTCGCTCCCGGTTTCGGCAAAAATGGCCAGCAGCCCTGCCTCAGTGGCCAGGATCCCGGCCCCGGACCTTTCCTCCAGCGCCGGACTGAGGGTGAGGCCGCCCACCGGCCAGATCAGGGCTCCGTTCGCGAGGTTCAGCAGCTGCGCCTTCAGCACTCTGGCGCTGCCGTAGCCAGCCTGTTCCGTCCAGGCGCAGTGGAGCGTTCCCCTCTCGTCGGCGCTTTGGCCCAGGTCGTCCACTGCGTCCGCTGTGCTGAATATATGGCGGTTGAGGGTGGGAGCCAGCCCTTCGTCCAGCAGAAACTCGCGGAGGACTGATACCTCGTTCTGCCGGGTGGCGCTCAGGATCGCGAGGGTGCCGGTGTCCGGACGGAGCAGGGCCTGGAAGCGCGAATCTGACGCCGCCGGCAGGGAATTGACCACCAGGGCGGAAGCTTCTTCAGGGATCCACTGGCCCGTGTGCAGAGATAGGGCGCGGATGTTTATCCGCGTGTCGGCCTCCGCCGCCAGGGCCAGGTCCAGCACCTTGTCCGGCCCGGCTGGCAGCAGCTGGTGTTCGCCAAATTCCCCGGGCTGGGGCTGGCAGTAAAGCTCCCAATCGTTCACGCCCTCCGGGCTGTAATGCCGGAAAACGTTGGTGACGCCCTGGCCTTCCAGGATCCGGTAAAGCAGCAGCAGGCCATTGTGGCCGGGGGTGGCCAGCAGGGAGTTCAGCACCGTGTAGCCGTTGTGCGTGATGGTGGGCGGGTTCGCGCCCCAGACGTCGCTGCCCTGGGCGTTCAGGTTGCAGCCAAAGGCCTGGGAAGTGTTGCCGTAGCCGGGATAGGCGTTCACGAAGAGGCAGGCTCCCCCCTCCGGATTGGGCGCCACCAGCCACTCGGGCGTGCTGTAAAAAGCCTCGCAGACCAAAACCCCCTCCTGGTTCCACAGCAAAGCGCCGTCCGCGCCCAGCTTCTGCGCCCTCAGCCGCTGGCGGCCGGGATGGGTGTCCTCCAGCCAGGACAGGAAATGGCCGCCGTCGGCGGTTCCGGCCAGCTTCACCCCGCTCTTGATGTCCTGCCCGCCCTTCACCAGCACCGGCTCCGGCCAGAGTTCCGCTCCACCGGAGCCCAGCTTGTTCACCAGCAGGCAATTCTCGCCCTGCCAGGACTGCGCCCAGGCCAAAACCACGCCGCCGCCCGGTTCCCGCCCCGACGCCCCTTCGTAAAGCAGGCTCTGCCCCTCGCGCGCCACCGCCTCCCGCGGCCAGGCCGGATCCGCCCAAACCAAGCTCAGCGCCGCCAACAGCGCCACACACGTCACCGTGGATCTCATCCTTTCGCTCCTCTGCCAAAATTGGGGAAAACCAGGCGGCCCGGCGGCCTCCGGACCTGCCGCAAGGCCTGAACCCACCCCCCAGCCGCGGGCCTGGCGTCCCCACCCCTTGTCTTTGCCGCCCGCCTGGCTGTCAAGGAATATTTCGCCTCCCCGCCGCTTTAGCGCAAATGCTTCGCGCGGACTGCCCCCGCCCCCGGATCAATCGCAGGGCCACGCTCAATAGCGGGCCGTCACCCGGAAAAACCGCCCCGACCCGGCGAAAACGGCGTATTCCGTTGCGCCAGCCCCAAGCTCCGCCAGCGGCTCATCCCCAAAGGAATCCGGGCTGTCCGCGGCAAAGACCCGATAGCCGGTGGCCCCGGCCAAAACCTCCCAACTCAGCAGAACTTCAGACCCCTGGAGGCTGATGCTCACTTCCGGCGATGGATACACCCCCACGGGACGCGGCCCCACCACCTGGTCCAGAAAGACAAAAGGATTGCTCGCTCCCCCGGCGTTATAAGCCTCTATCCCCAGATGGCAGCTCTGCCCCGCCAGGCCAGCCAGGTCCACCTCATAGCGCTGCCAGACGTTGGCGGCGCTGATGGCCGGCAAGGTTGCCACCTCGATCCAGTTGGTGCCGTCGGTTGATCTTTTTATCCTGAACCCCGCGCTGCCTTGTGCAGACGGGCTCAGAGCCATGAACTCCAAAGTGGAGCAGATGGTCAGTTGCAGCAGGGGCGTGCCCAGCAGGTTCCCCGCCGTTCCGGCTGAAACCTGCGCGCAATGGCTGCCGTGATAAGGATAAAACTGATCTGGAGGAAAGTACCAACCACCTGGATTGGTCCACTCCCCAGGAAGCCCGGTCTCAAAACTCTCGGCCAACTGACCATCCTCCGGCACCTGGAAACTCCACAACGGAACGCTCGCGGGACTGCCGCTGGGATTGGAGGGAACTATCTGCCAATGGTAAGTCTCTCCGGCTGCCAGTTCCGGCTGATACCAGGCGCTGGTTTGCCCTGAGCTCACCGAGGGCGGCGGATCAACGGTACCAAAATGAACGTTATAAGAGGTAGGGCAGCCGCCTCCGCTCTTCCAAAGCAACCACGAACCTGGCAGAGCATAGCCTCCATCGCTGGGATAAACCGCCACAGTTGGTGAAGGAGGCATGGGCGTGATCAGTTGCAGATTGGGACGCCGTTGATCTGGAACTGCACTCTGAGTGGGAAAGGATCCGTTAACTCCGGCAAAGGCCAGTTTAAGCACCGAACCTGTCGATGTATATCTGAATTTCGGAGCTGTAACCGGTGCGCTTCCTCCAAGGTTTTTCCAAAGAACCTCGATATTTTGGCTGCCGTTCCACTGAAAAGGAGCTGTGAAGGCCAGTTGCTGCCAATCCCCATCCCGAAAAGATACCTCTCCAGCATAGACCAGGCTGAACCCAGTGCTATCAGGGCCAATGTTTCCTGTATAAGCGGAAAGATCGGTGTGTCGCAGAAATATCCGCTGCTGGGTAAAGCTGCAGTTGGATACTGGATTGTAAAGCTGGAAGCCCATCCCGGCAATGTATGAGGCACTATCCAGACCGGCGGAGCTGATCTCCGCAGCGGTATAGATCATCTTGCTCCAGCCATATTCGTAGTTACCGTCGACCGGGGCTTTGTTAAAGCCGTCAGTTCCTGCTCCAATCGTGTAAACAGCCGCGTTTATGCCCATTGCTGCCAAGGCCAAAACAAGCACCAAACTCAAACTCTTCATCTTTTTTTTACTCCTCTTGGCATTTTGCCCTGTTCCAGCGGGGTAAAGCCAAAGAACCTCGCCAGAGGGAAAAACAAATTCGGTTGATGTTGTGGAAAACAGAGAAGATATGTCAAGAAAAAAATAACCGCCCCCGGTTTTGGGGGGCGGTCATTCACACTATCGTTAAGGAGACTGGGATCGATGAACACGGGAACCACGTGGGGCATCGGGCCGGAGCTCCGGTCCGTTAGCCAACTCATTCCATCAGAGCCAGTTGGGTATTTGGGACGGATATTGGCAAAAGCCTTGTCTGTCAAGGATTTTTTTTCAGGGCAGTGGTTTAGGGATTTGGGCGGCGGAAAAAAAGGGGCGGAAGGATCCGCCCCTGGAAGCTGGGAGTTGCTGGTTCAGTCGCGCAGCGCCACAACTTTATAGAAGGCCCGGGAGAGGCCGCGGGTGTCGGTGTAGCCGGGCGTGGTGATGGCCGTGGGGGTGAGCAGGGTGAAGGCGCCGTAGGGGTCGGAGGCGCTCCAGACCTGGTAGGCGGTGGCGTTGGAGACCGGCGGCCAGCTGAGCACGGCGTTGCCGCCGATTCTGCTGATGCTCAGCGCGGGGGTGTCCAGGCTGAGGCTGATCCCGGTGCCGTTCACGGGGATCTGGAGGTTGGCCTCGCCGGAGGCGTTGCTGTTGATCACCAGATTGCCGGGATAGTCCTGCGCGGCGGTGGGTGTGAAGGCGAGGGTGAAGGCGGAGGCCGTGCCGGCGGGGATGGAGAAGTTCAGGGTGTTGCGCTGGGCCGCCTCCCGCTCCCGGCCGCCCGGCCTGGCTTCGCCGGAGGCCTTCCGCGCCGCCGCTTCGCCCACCGTGTAGCCGGTGGGGGCGGTGATGCTGCCGGAGAGGAGGGCATCGCCGCTGTTGGTGATGCTGAACTGCTGCACGCTGCCGGAGCCCAGCTCCACCTCGCCGAAGTCCAGGCTGAGGGGGTCCACCGCGATCTCCGGGCCGGTCTGGAAGGGAAGCAGGGCCAGCTTCAGGTTGGGGCGGTTGGGGCTGGTGTAGGTGCCGGAGAAGACGTTGGTCTGGTCGCTGTAGTCATCCCTCGCGCAGCGGTAGCCGCTGGCAACGGAGCTGTAGCGCACCGTGCCGGACTGGGTCCATTCCTCGGTGAGGTTGAAGGCGGTGTCCACCACGATGTTCTGGCTGCCGTTCCAGAGGAAGGGGGTTTGGAAGGTGAGCATGTCCCAGCCTCCGGCGGTGGGCAGGTAGTTGTCCGCGCTGAAGACGGTCACCATGTCCGTGGCGCCCTGCCAGTTGGCCACGTTGGCGTCGGTGGTGTGTTTGAGGCGGATGCGGAAATCCGGCAGGACATAGTCCGGCGGGGTGTTCACCCAGAAGGCCAGGCCGGTGATGTAGAGGGGTCCGGAAACGCCCTGGGCGTTCAGCTCGGCGGCGGTATAGACCGACTGGCCGTGGAGGCTCTTGTAGGTGATGTTGATGGGGCAGGCCGTGCTGATGCCGGTGCTCGAGGTCCCGTCGCCCAGCACCACCTCGGAGATGAGGTTGGGGGTGGCGCTCACGGTGTTCGAGGGGGCGGATTCCCCGGCGGGACCGCTGTAGAGGGTGGTAACGTAATAGTTGTAGGTAACGCCATTGGTGAGGCCGGCATCCTGGAAGGTGGTGGCGGCCACGGTGGTGAGGGGGCTGCCGTCGCGGTAGATGCGGTAGCCGCTGATGTCGCGGCCCGGGTTGGCGGCGAAGGCGGAGCGGGCTCCGCGTCCTTCAGCGGCGGTCCAGCTGAGGTCCACCACGGTGTTGCCGGGCAGGGCGGCCAGAGCGGTGGGGGGATACGTATTGGGGGTGGCGGAGGCGGTGGCGGTGGGATCGGAATCCCCTTCGGGATAGGACGCCACCACATAGTAGTTGTAAGTGGTTCCGTCGTTGACTGAGTAGTCCGTGTGGGAGAGATCGGTCACCGAGGTCAGCAAGGCGGAATCGCGGAAGATCTTGTAGCCGGAGGGTGTCCCGTAAAGCGGCGCGGTCCAGTTGAGCAGCACCAGGCCGTGGCTGGCGGCAGCGCTGAGGTTTTCGGCTGGATAATGGACGCTGGGGTTGGTGGAGGCGGGGAAAACGATGTCGTCGATCCAGGCACAGTCGGAGCCGCTGGTCATGGCGTAATCCTTGCTGTACACCCATTTCAGCACCCTGGTGCCGGTGGCCAGGGTGTAAGTGGCTTGGGTCCAGTCCACTTCTCCGGACCAGCTGCCCTGTTGGACTCCGTCCACATAGAACTTCAGAAAGTCGTAGTTGGATTCTGACGAAACCTTGTACCAGAAGGACAGCTGGCCTGAAGCCGGGAGCACCCTGGTGACCTCCAGCGAAGTGAGGGATGAGTTCCCTATCGTTCCGCTCCGGGCGGAGTTGGCGCCGGCGTGGAAGGTGGAGCTGTCGATCACCCAGGGATTGGCGCCCTGCACCCAGGGCAGGGAATTGAAGTTTCCGGTTTCGAAAGTTTCCATGATGATGCCCACCACCGCGTACTCCGTGCGGCTGAGGCTGATGCTTCCGGCAGAGGCGGCGAAGGCCAGCTCCACGATGGTGCCGAGGGCTGTGGCCGGGCTGGCCGAGATGGTGAAGCTGAGGCTGGCCATCCCGTCCGGGCCGATGGGACCGAAACTGTCCGTTCCGCCCAGGATGGAAATTCCGGGGGTGGAACTGGCCAGAGTGGCAGATCCGGCCTCGGAGGCCACCTCCCCGGAGTTCAGGAGCGGGATGGAGACGGCCACGGTTTCCCCGGGGTCCAGCACGCCGTCGCCATCGCCGCCGGGATCGCTGATGAGGTAAGAGCCGAATTGCAGTTCGGGGGCGTACACGCGCAGGGGGAGGTTGTAGCTCCAGGTGCCGCTGTCGGCTGTGACATCGAGGGTGAAAACGAGGTCGTGGGCCGGAGGGCAGTTGGCCGCCACCTGGATGGCAAAGTTGGTGTGGGGATAAGCCACATCCTGTGCCAAAACGGTGCCGTAAGCGGCGCTGGCGGCGGTCACGCTCACATGGGGATCGGCGCTGCTGAGCAGGGCTGAAACGTTGGTGGCGTCCACCAAGCCGCGGTTTCTGAGGCTGATGGGCAGCAGGGCGGATTCCCCCGCCTCCAGATGCCCGTTGGCATTTGTGTCATTGATCTCCACTTGGTTGATGGACAGATAGGCGCTGTCCGGCAAGATGGGACGGGTGGTGATGAAGAGGGCGCTCTCGTCGGTCAGCGGGGCGGCGGCGGTGGGATAGGAGTTGCCGAAGGTGTATTCCAGGCCGATGGTCTCCGTGTGGTCCTCGATGCCTATGGTGCAGTAATTGGCGTGAGGCCAGTGGTCTTCGGAATTTCCTGTGTCGATATTGTTGAAGTCCTTGTACTGGAGCTTGATCTGGCCGTCGCCGGTGTGGGTGGGGTAATAGGTGGGGTCGTAGAGGATGGCCTGGAAGGTCTCCGGCGAAATGCTGTCGTAGCCAGAATAGAGGCCGTGCCACTGGACCACGTAGTAGTTCAGGGCGCTGTTGTACCAGGTGTAGACAGCGCTGCCGGTGCCAAGCTCCAGGTCATCCCAGAAGACGGCGAGCATGGGGTGGGCGCCGCCGGGTCCGGGCAGGCGCAGGTTGCGCCAGTCGGAGTTCTGGGTGGCGCCAAAGGCGATGAAGCCGTTTGAGGAGATGGAGGCCTGGCTGTAATCCACGCCGTAATATTTGAAGGTGAAGGGCAGGTTGACGGTCTGGATGGAGACAGCGCCGTTCTGGTCGCCTTCATCGCCGGCATTGCCGGGATCGGTGAGGTTGAGGGCGGTGCCGCTGCCTCCTTCCGCGGGGGCGATGCCGATCCAGTCGTAAACGGGGCACTGGTCGTAGCTGGTGTCTCCCATGTCGAAGATGAAATAGCCATAGGCGTCCTGGCCCAGGGGATCGGTGACCGCGGTCTGGCCGAGGGTGAAGCTGAGGGGGATGCTCTGGGTGAAGCCGTCAGCGAAGAGGTCCAGCTGCAGGGGGATCACCATGCCGTCCAGGCTGGTGCTTCTGGCGTGGATGCTGAAGGTGTTGGCAGAGTTGGCTACACTGGAGCCGCTGGCAAGGCTGCCCCAGGCGCCCTGGGCATCGGTGACTTCAAAGAAGCTGTCCAGGGAAGTGAGGGTGCCCTGAACTCCGGTGAGGGGGGCACTGCCGCTGTTTTTCAGGGTGAGGGTGAGAGGCCAGCTGTCGCCGGGATTTACCAGGTTGCCGGGTGAGCCCACAAAAGCGTGGGAAAGGATCTCAAGGTGGCCGCTGGAGACTGTCACGGGTATTGATATTTGCCACTCGGCGTGACTGAAGCCCAGGTTAAAGCTGTGTTGGTCCGGGCAACCGCTATCAATCTGCAGCTCCACTCCGGAACTGAGGGCTGAGGAATTTGGCAAGATGGGGTCAAACTCCACCCGGTCATCGATAAGCGTCACATAAGGATCGGATTCAGTTGCCACTCCCGAGGGAGTAATGGTTGACGAACTGGAGTTCCTCAATGCGAAATAGAGCAACAAGGTTTCGCCTGGGTTGGCTTCTTCATCACCGTTGCCACCGTTGCTGTCATCGATCACGATCCCGTCCAGAAGCAAGCCGCCGGTGGAGGCGATGGATACGCTCTGGATGAAGGGCTTGAAGTCGTTTTGGCTAACGGTGAGCTGCAGGCTGCCGGAAAGGTTGGCGGCAAAGGCCAGGTAGGCGAGGCCAGAGGCGTCGCTGAAAGCCAGGGCGGCCTGCTGCCCGGAGCTGTCGGTGAGCGCCACGGTCGCGCCCTCCACCGGCTGGTCCGCGGCGTCTTTGACCACCACAGCCATGCTGGTGGTGCCGGCGGGGATGCCGGCGGGGGCGGATACGTTGAAGGTGGACGGAATGCCCACGTAGACAGGGGCGGTGGGATCGCCGATGAGGTTGCAGTAGGCAGCGAAATTGTAAGTTTGGTCCGGGTTGCTGATGCCATAGATGGCGTTAAGGTACAATTTGCTGTAGTGCAGGGCGGAACTCATGTCCCTCATGCCCAGGTTGTACAAAGCGTGGAAAATGCCCACGTTCAGCGTGTTGTTTTGGGGGGTGGCCGTGGAAGAGGTTGCCATGCCGATGGCGGTGATGGCGCCTGTGTATTGGATATCAGTGCCCAGCCTTACCACCGCTTCGGTGGCGGAGGTTCCGCCGAAATCACCGGTGGCGCAGGTGATGAGGACCGCGTGGAAGAGCTTGCCGTAATTGACCAGGCTGGAGCTTGGCGACCATCCGCTCATCCCGATGTAGCCGCGATAGTTGAAAAAAGACACCCCCTGGTTGATTTCGCTGTTCATGGAGCTGGGGGAAGGCGAGTCCCCGTATATCTCCTCATAAGTGTAAGCGGGATTCACCCGGGAGGAAATCTCCTTGATGTACTGGTTGGTGTAGACAGTGGAGATCCCGGAGGGGGAGGTATCGCCCACCAGGAGCATGTTGTTCAGCCAATCGCCCGTACCGGCATACACTTCCCTCTCGTAAAACATCAGCTTGGCCATGTATTTGGTCATCTGATCGGTATCCGCCACGGAGATGCGGCCGATGGACACATCGCCAAGGTTGTCCCCGCCGGCCAGCCAGGTGTAGTAATAATCCGTGTAGGAGCCGTAGGTGGGCACGGATATTGTTCCGGAGGCATCGCCGATGAGGACAATGTAGTCCGGCCGGGTCTCCGGGTTGTCGTAGCGGGTCTGAATGTAGGCCTTGATGGCGGAGTTGCTGGTTCCGGTGGTGGCGGTGCTGGCGGCCTCCACCAGGTAGCCTTTCTGGCGTTTCCAGGCCACGTATTCGTCCACCTTGCCCTGATATTCGGCATTCACGTAGTTGCCGTAGATCACCAGCAGGCGGGGGGAATGGTAGTCGGCATTTCTGCCCGCCGCCTGGTCGTAGTTGAGGATGAGGCCGCGGTAGATCTTCTCGAAGGCCGGGGACAGGCTGGGGGCTGGAATCGTCTCGTTGACGGAGGGGCCATTATCGAAATCGAGGTTGAGGGTCAGGTGGTCCCGCACCAGCAGTTCACCCGTGGCGCTGTCCCACTGGAAGGGATGGACGTTGAGGCTCACCACGCGGAAGTCGCGCAGCACCTGGGGGGCGGAGATGAGGGCGGGCGCGGCCGGATAGAGGGTTTCCGGATGGCGGCCGCTTTGGCGTTCCGCGGCCAGGGCGGCGGCGAAATCGGGCTGGAGGCCGGAGCGGCTTGCGGCAGCAGCGCCGGAAACGCGCAGGCTCACTCCGCCGCGGGCGGGGATGGCCACCATGGCGCTGAAGACCGGCAGGGTCTCCTCTTCGCCGATGAAGAGCTTGGGAATGCCGTCCAGGCGGACGCGGGCGTAACTGGCGCCGTCGCGTTCCACGGCCTCCAGTTCCCAGGCGGGAAGCTGGAAGTTGATCTGGATGCCGTCGCCGCTGTCGCGGGTGACGGTGAAAGCTGATCCGCCGGGCAGGCTTTGGCCGGCCAAAAACAGGGGTGTCAGCAGGAGCATGGCCAGCAGGGGCCAGGCGCAGATGGTTTTCCTCATGATCGATCCTTTGGAGTGAGAATGTATGATTGGATCGTTAATAATGCAATTCCCGGTGCAAAAGTTACAATTTCCTTTGTTCAACCTTTCCAGACAGGAAAAAAATCCCGGCCCATTCACCAGGGAACAGGCCGGGCAGTTGATTCAGATCTTGTTATTGCTTGGCGGGAAGGTCCTCAAAAGCCGCCACGACCTTGTAGAAGGCCATGGGCAGGGCTGCGGTGTCATCCCAGCTGGTATTTGGCGCGAGTACAGTGGCGAAGGGCAGAGTGCCGTAATCGCCGTAGGGAGCGGTGGCGCGGTAGATGTGGTAGCGGTTGGCATTGGTGACCGCGTCCCAGGAAACGGTGACGCCGCCGGCGCTTTTGCTGACCGCGATGTCCGGGATGGCGAGGATCAGGATCACCCTCACCTCCACCGAGGCGTAGCCAATGGCATAGCCGTCATCCACCACGAAGTTCAGGGTCTCGCTGCCGAACCAGTCGGCAGGCGCGGAGAAGGTGACCTGATGTCCGTCGATGGCGGCCTGGATGTAGGCGCTCTCACCCACGGTGAGGGTCACCGTGTGGCCGTCCAGGTCCTCGATGTAGGGGCCGAAATCCACCTGCAGACTGGAGTTCATGTCGAACTGGAAGCCTTCCAGAGGCAGGGTCAGGGTGGGGGCGTGGTTCACGAAGTTGACTGTGACGGTGACTGTATCATAGGCATGGTCATAGCCGTCGAAGACGGAGAAGCTGATCTCTTCGCTGCCGTGCCAGTCTTCCACGGCGGTGAAGGTGACCTGAAGACCGTCGCTGGCGATCAGCACATTCGTGTTTCCGCTGTAGTCCAGAGTGAGGGGATGTCCGTCCGCGTCACTGACGTAGGTGCTGAAATCCGCCCCCAGGCTGGAGTTCATGTCGAAGCTGAAGCTTTCAGGCAGAGCGATGGTGGGAGTATCATTGACCGGCAAAACGATCACATCCGCGGCATCGCTGGCGGTGAGTTCTCCGTCGCCGATGGTGAAGGTGATGGTCTCGGTTCCGTTCCAATTCCCGGTGGCGCCGAAAGTTACGCTCAGGCCGTCGATGGAGACGGTAACATCGGTGTTTCCGCTGTAGCCGAGGGTGAGTCCTGAATCCGGGGTTTGGGCGTCCTCAACGTAGGGTGCGAAATCCACAGTGAGGCTGCCGTCTTCCTCGAAGTTGAAGGATTCTGGCAATACGATCGTGGGTTCGGTATTGCTGATCTGTCCCGTGCCGCTGAGGGCGATGTTCACCGTGGGCTCGTCGTCATCGTTGCTGGAGATCTCCAGGTTGCCGTTGTAGGCAATGGCTTCCGTGGGCTGGAAAGTGAGGTCGTAAAACACACTGGAGTAACCGGCAATGTTAAATTCCAGGGTGTTGCGTCCGGCTGCCACGCTCTTCTGGCGTAGTCCAGAAACCTCACTGCCCCTGCCCAGGGGGGCCACGCTGTAGCCGGCGGGGGTGCTGATCGAGCCTGTAAGCTCCATCTCCCCGGTGTTGGCAAGGCTGAACTGCTGCACTTGGCTGCTGCCAACCTCCAGTTCCCCAAAGGCAAGTTGCAGGGGGTCGACCGTGATCTCCGGAGGCGCGTCCGTGCCCCCGGCCAGGGTGAGCTGCACATTGGGCCGGTAAACGCTCACGCTGCCGCCGGTGAACACATTGGTCTGGTTTGAGGTGCTGCTGCGGGTATAGCGGTAGCCGCTGGCGGTTTCCGTGTAGCGCACGGTCCCCGAAGAGCTGGATGAACTCACCCGGTCAAAGGCGGTGTCGATGACAAGGTTGTCGGTGCCGTTCCAGGTGAAGGGGGTGGAGAGGGTTAGCATGTCGTAGCCGCCGGGGCTGGGCATATGGGAAGTGGCGCTGTAAACCGTCACCATACCTGTGGAGGTTTGCCAACTGGCCACGTTGGCAGCCGTGGTGTGCTTCATGCGCACCACAAATGAAGGCAGGGCCAGGTTGGGGGCGCTGTTCACGTAGAAACCCAGCGCGGTGATCTCCACCGGGCCATAGACGCCGGCGGCGTTGAGCTCCGCCGCGGTATAGACAGACTGACCGTGCAGGCTCCGCCTGAAGACGTTGATGGGGCAACCCTCGTTGGTGCCTGTGGCTGAAGTGCCATCGCCCAGCGTGACGTTGATGATCGCCTGGGGTGTGGCCTCCGCGGTGTTCGAGGGATCCGATTCCCCGGCGGGATTGGCATAGAGCGTGGTGACGTAATAGCCGTAGGTGAATCCGTTGATGGCGCTTTCGTCGGTATAAGAAGTCCCGGTCACGTCGGCCAGGAAGCCGCCGTTGCGATGGATCCTGTATCCCGATACCCCATCCGGTGCGGGGGCGGTCCAGCTGAGGTTTACCAGGCTGTTACCGGCAGTGGCGCTCAGGTTTGTGGGGGGATACATGATTTGGGTGATGGTGACCGTCAGCGCGTCCGCGGCCTGGGCAAAGCCGTCGAAGACTGTGAAAGTGAGCTCTTCGGAGCCGACCCAGTGGCCGATGCTGCTGAAGGTTACGGTAAGTCCGGCGATGTTCACCTGGATGTTGGTGTTACCGCTGCAGGACAGGGACAGGCTTTGCGGGTCGGCGTCGCTCACATGGGCGGAGAAATCCTCCACCAGGCCCGCGTCGGCGTAGATGTCGAAGGTTAGAGAAGCCGGCAGGGAGATCACCGGGCTGCTGTTTTGCACCACCAGTTGGACGGAAACCGGCAGTTGGGGGCTGTCCGGGTCGTTGGAATTGACCAGCAGGGTGGTGGTGTAGGTGCCGGGAGCCAGGCCCTCGGGGGAGAAAGTGCCCGTGATGAGTTGGCTGCCACTTCCGGAAACGTTGCCGGAAGCGGGCGCGGGGCTGAACCAAGCCACGGAAGGCGATTCCGCCAGGCTGAAAGTGAGCTCCTGGCTTCCGGAATTGCTGATGGTGAAGCTGTCCGTGCCCTCGCCGCCATTGAAAAGCGTGGCGCCAAGGCTGTTGTCGCTCAATGAGATGTTGGCGGGGGTGTAGCCCTGGCCCGTTACCGCCAGCAGCACCGTGCCTTCGTCGAGGTCGTTGCTGGTGATGGTCACGGTGCCCGCGTAGGTGGCAACGGCCGTGGGGTTGAAACTCAGGTTGTAGGTCTGGTAGGTTCCCACAGGCAGGGTGAAAGAAAGTGTGTTGCGCAGGCCAGCGCCGTCATCCTTGCTGCCGGCCGCGGCAACGCTGAAGCCGGACGGAGTGCTGATGTTGCCGCTGAGGGTCTCATCCCCGTTGCTGTAGATGGTGAAGGACAGGACGCTGCCTTGCCCCACCTCCACAGCGCCAAAATCGAGGCTGAGGGGATCCACCGCTATCTCCGGGCCCGCGGGCTCCACGTAGGCAAAACCCAGCTTCACATTTGGCCGATAGGCTGATACCAAGCCGCCGGTGAAGGTTTCGCCCATGTCACTATAGGTGCTGCGGCCGTAGCGGTAGCCGCTGGCCACATTGGTGTAGCGCACCGTGCCGGTGGCGGATTCCGTGGCCACCCGGTCGAAGGCGGTGTCGATCACGATGTTGTCGATCCCGTTCCAGGCAAAGGGCGCCGACAAACTCAGCAGGTCCCAGTTTCCGGCCGCGGGCAGGTAGGCAGCGTTGCTGTAAACAGTCACCAGCCCGTCGGCGGTGATCCAGGCCGAGGCATCCGTGGCCGTGGTGTGTTTCATCCGCACCCGGTAATTGGGCAAAGCCAGCGCGGGCGCCGTGGACACGTAAAATCCCACCTGGGTGATTTCGGTGGGACCGTAAAGCCCGGCGGCGTTGAGCTCCGCTGCGGTATAAACCGATTGCCCGTGCAGGCTTTTCTTGTAGATGTTGATGGGGCAGCCTTCGGTGTCGGGGGTGATCCCGGTCCCGCTGCCGATCTCCGCGTAAGCCATGTCCTGCGGGGTCGCCTCAGCCAGGTTGGAGGGGGCCGATTCGCCGCTGGGATTGCTGTATAGCGTGGTCACGTAATACTGATAGGTGGTGCCGTTGACCACGGCGTTATCGGAATACGAGATGCCTGTCACAGTGGTGAGTGAACTGCCGTCGCGGTAGATCCGGTAGCCGCTGATGTTTCGCTCTTCCAACAGCCCGGATGTTTCCTCGCCCCGTCCCTGGGCCGCGATCCAATTCAGGTGGACAACTGTGTCGCCGCCTACGGCGGTGAGATTGGTGGGAGGCCAGGTGTTGGGGGTGGCGGTCACGGTGTTGGAAGGCTCGGAATCGCCGTCGGTGTAGCTGGCCACCACGTGATAGCTGTAGGTAACGCCGTCGGTCACCGCCAGGTCGGTGTAGGTGAGGTTGGCCGTGGTTGCCAAATAGGAGCTGTTGCGGTAAACCTTGTAGTAGTTTGGCGTCGCCGCTTCCGGGGCGTCCCAAGTGAGGGTCACCGATGCGTGGGTGGCGGTGGCGGCCAGGTTTAGAGGTGGATTCAGGGGCGGCTGCACGGCCAGCAGGGCGTTGTACAGGTTCAGGCGTCCGGCGCCGAGTTTCCCGGTGTAGCCGGGGTTTTCAGGGTAATGGTCGTCCGCCGTGCTTTGCAGGATGGTTTTCAACTGCGTGCTGGTGAGCGTTATCCCGTTGCGGTGGGCGTAGGAAATGATGGACGCCGCCGCTCCGGAAACGTGCGGACAGGCCATCGAGGTGCCCTGATACCAATCGTAGCCGTTGCCGGTGACCGTGCTGCGGATCCCTGTGGTGTAATAATAAATGAGTTCTCCCCCGGGGGCGGAGATGTCCACCCAGGTGCCCCAGTTGGAGTAATAGGATTTTTCGTCCTGGTTGTTGGTGGCGGCCACCGAAAAAGCGCCGCTGTAGCAGCCGGGGTAGAAATTTCCCTCGGCCTCATCGTTGCCCGCGGCGAAGATGGTGATGCCGCCGTCCAGAACTGAACCGCCGCCATTGGCGTTGAAGTAGTTGATGGCGGTAAGCTCGGACTGGTTGTACACGTCGGGGTACTGGTAGCCCCAGCTGTTCTGGGAGATGGCCGCGCCATTGTCCGCGGCCCAGACCGGGGCGTCGTCAAAGCCGCCCTGATCGTTGCCGTCAAAGACCTGGCAGGACATCAGGCTCACGCCTTTGGTGGTGCCGTTGCCGCCGGCGATGCCGCTCACGCCGGTGGAGTTGTTGTTCTCCGCGGCGATGGTGCCGGCCACGTGGGTGCCGTGGTCTTCCGGGTTGATGGTGGAGTTGTTGTACACAAAGTTGTAGCCCACTCCGCTCCAGATATTGTTGTTCAGGTCGGGATGGGTGGTCTGGATGCCGCCGTCGATCACGGCCACGATCACATCCTGATGGCCCTTTTCCAGGTCCCAGGCTTCGGGCAGGTCGATGTCGCAATCCACCGTTCCACCAGGTGACTGGCCGGTGTTGTTGTAATGCCACTGGGAGCTGTAGTAGGGGTCGTTGGGGGTCCAGCGGTCCAGGGTTTCCGTCGGTTCCGGGTTCTGGCCCGCAACCGCTTCGTAAAGCACTTTCCTGTATTCGGGCTCGGCCCACTCCACGCTGCCTTTGAGGCCGCGGTAGGCCATCACGATCTCGCGGATGTCCGCTTTGCTGGCGAAACTTATCTCATACCAAAGATGCAGGCCCCACTCCTGATGGCGTTGCGCGAATTCGCTCCTGTGGGCCGGGCTGTAAAAAAGCTGGCTGATCCTGCTAACCTCGAACTGGCGGTTCAAATCGTCCAATTCGGCAATGCCGAAAGAGGTCAGGTCACCGTTTTCATGCTCCAGCCTTTGCAGCTGGCCGGAAAGCTCCGGACTTAGCCTGATCCAGACATGGCCCGGCACGATGGCGCTGTCCGGCACCTTGTATATGTCTATGAAGGGCAGGTCCGTGAAATCCGGACCCAAGGCAGTGAGGCCGGCGCTCACAAGCGCCAGGCAGATGGCCGCAAGAATTGCTAATCTGCGCATGTTTTTCTCTCTTCGCCCCTTGGAGGGCTATGATGTATTCAAATATCTGTTCACCTCCGCTGTAACCCGCGCGTTGTCCGCAGGGAGCGGCCTGAACGAAAACTGGTCGAAAATTTACTTCTCCCGGCTTTGAAAATCATGGGCGGGGATTTGTCAACCATTTTTTGCCAGTTCGATTTTTCCATTAAAGCCATTGCCTTCAAACACTTAAACCTGGCCAGCATTTGTTTGACAGGGGCAAACTTTGCTTAGGGTTAAAAGACTGGCCCCGCCAATCCTCGGAGGACAGCGGGGCCAGATATCGGAGTTGTTTGTTTATTGCTTGGCGGGAAGGTCCTCAAAAGCCGCCACGACCTTGTAGAAGGCCATGGGCAGGGCTTCGGTGTCCTCCCAGCTGGTGACGCCATATACTGTGGCGAAGGGCTCGTAATCGCCGTAGGGATCGGTGGCGCGGTAGATGTGGTAGCGGTTGGCATTGGTGACCGCGTCCCAGGAAACGGTGACGCCGCCAGCGCTTTTGCTGACCGCGATGTCCGGGATGGCGAGGTAACTCAGGATCACCCTCACCTCCACCGAGGCGTAGCCAATGGCATAGCCGTCGTCCACCACGAAGTTAAGGGTCTCGCTGCCGAACCAGTCGGCAGGCGCGGAGAAGGTGACCTGATGTCCGTCGATGGCGGCCTGGATGTAGGCGCTCTCACCCACGGTGAGGGTCACCGTGTGGCCGTCCAGGTCCTCGATGTAGGGGCCGAAATCCACCACCAAGTTGTCGTTCATGTCGAACTCGAATCCTTCCACAGGCAGGGTCAGGGTGGGGGCGTTGTTGGTGACGGTGAGGCTCACGGTTACGTAAACCTCGGGATTTTCCGGATCGTTTGAGGCCACCTTGATGGTGGTCTGGTATTCACCGGGGGCGAGGCCGGTGGCGTTGAAGCTGGCCACCACTTCCTGGGAAGCGTTTTCCAGCAACGTTCCGGAGGGCGGGAACCAGCTCAGCCAGTCCGCCTGGGGGGATTCCGAAAGGATGAACTCGAGGTCCAGGCTGCCGGAATTGCCGATGGTGAAGCTGAGATTTTCCCCGCCGTTCACGGGCAGGGTGGCGGCCAGGCTGGTGGGATCCACGCTGATGCTGGGATCGGTGTACCCGCTGCCGCTGAGGGCGATGTTCACCGTGGGCTCATCCGCGTCGTTGCTGGAGATCACCACATTGCCAGGATAGACCTGCGCGGCGCTGGGAACGAAGCTGAGGTCGTAAGTGAGGGTCTGTCCCGCCGCGACGTTCAGAGTAATGGTGTTGCGCGTGTCCGCGAGGGCGGAACCGAGCATCGGCGCGCTCTTGCCGGTGGGGGCGGCGGATCTTGAGGCATTGCTACTTTTGGCTACGTGCAGGGCCACGCCGTAGCCGGCGGGAGTGCTGATGGTGCCGGTCAGAGCGGCTGTGCCGGTGTTTTGCACGGTGAACTGCAGCACGCTGGCCTGCCCGACCTCAACCGCGCCGAAATCCAGGGCCAGGGGTGAAACCACGATCTCCGGGGCCTCGGTCTCTTCCACCTCCAGGACCAGCTGGAGGTTGGGCCGGTTGGCGGTGTTGGTGCCACCGGTGAAGACTTCGGTCTGGTCGCTGTAGTCATTCCGAACGAAGCGATAGCCGTTGGTAATGGAGGTGTATTGCGTGGTGCCGGATGAGGTGTAAGAGCCGACGAGCCCGAAGGCGGTGTCCACAACGATGTTGTCGGTGCCGTTCCAGGTGAAGGGGGTGGCCAGAGTCAGCATGTTCCAGCCGGTGGCGGTGGGCTGGTAGGATGCGGCAGTCCAGACGGTGCTGAGCCCGGTTGAGATCCAGCTGGAAGCGTCTGTGGCACTGGTGTGGCCCATGCGGATGAGGTAGTTGGGCATGGTCAGGCTGGGCAGGCCGGTCACGTTGAAGCCGATCTCGAGGATGTCGATGGGCCCGAACACGCCTTTGGCATTGAGTTCGGCGGCTGTGTAAACCGCCTGTCCGTGCAGGCTCTGATACCAGACGTTGATGGGGCAACCGTCTGAGGTCCCGCTGCTGGAAGTGCCGTCGCCGATGATCACAGAGGTCACGAGGTCGGGCGTGGCCTGGACCGTGGCGGTGGGCTCGGCGTCTTCACCGGAGTAGGTGGCCACCACATAGTAGGAGTAGGTGGTTCCGTTCACCACGGCGTTGTCGGTGTATGAGAGTCCCGGCACAGTGGTGAGCAGGCTGCCGTTCCGGTGGATCTTGTAGCCGCTGGGGGTCCCGCTGAGGGGAGCGGTCCAGTTCAGCTCCACAAATCCGTTTCCGCCGGCCGCGGTGAGATCACGCGCGGGATAGAGAAGCCCCTGGGGCAGGTAGGCCTGCAGTTTCAGGTTGGGCAGGTTGGTGGAGGCCGTCAGGGATGTGGGCTGGGCGTCGTCGTTGCGGTTTTGGCGGGCCTGGTTGCCGGTTGTGGAGGTGTAGGTCCAGAAAGGATAGCCGCTGATCCAATCCTGGAAACCCTTGACGGTGAGGATGGCCAGGTTGGAAGTTCCGTCGTAGGCGAAGAGGTTGTTAAGCTCCACCTCCATCCAGCCTGAGGTCGCCGTATTCGGGAAGGTTCCGCTGTAAACCAGGGTGTAGCCGTCCGTGCTGTAAGCGCCGCTGGTCAGGGTGGAAGCGGTGGTCTGCTTCATGTAGATGCTCACCGCCTCGATGGGGTTCACATCAGCGCCGCTGGCCTTGTAGAAGCCCAGGGACTTGATGGTGCAGACGCTGCCGATCTGCGAGGCCAGGTAGATCGCTTCGTGGCCAGAGTAATTGTAATAACGGTCGATGGGGTAGGTCTGGGATCCGGTGCCTTCACCGATGATGATGGTGGAGAGGGGGTTGGCGGTGGGAAAGCCTGTCACGGCGTTCGAGGGATCGGATTCCTCAGAGCCGTAGATGGCCGTCACATAATACTCATAGTTGGTGTTGTTCACCACGTTGGTATCCGAGTAAGTGAGGCCGCCGGTGCTGGCCAGATAGCTGCCATCGCGGTATACCTTGTAGTTGGAGGGAGTTCCAGAGGCCGGAGCGTCCCAGGCCAGGTTCACGTATCCGTTGCCGGAAGCTGCGGTCAGGTTGCGCGGCGGGGCATAGTAGGTCCCCATGGGCGGGAAGATGATGTGGTCCAGCCAGGCGCAGTCGCTGCCATTGGCCACAGAACTGTCTTTGGAATAGGTCCAGGCAAAGGTATGGTTGCCTGAGGTGACCGGATAAGAAGCTTCCGACCAGCCCGCGGAACCGGACCATGATCCTTGTTGCACCTCATCGATGTAGAAGCGCAGGAAGTCGTAATTGCTTTCGGAGGAAACTTTGTACCAGAAGCTGATGTTCCCCGCGGAGCTGACCACCACAGGCAGGCTGAGGGTGGTGCTGCTGTTGTCGTTAATGTCGCCGGACTCGGCGGCGTAGGTGCCGGAAAAGACTTCCGAACTCTGCACGGTCCAGGGTACCGAGCTGTTGTTCACCCAGGGATACAAAGTGAAGTCGCCGGTCTCAAAACCCTCATCCGGAGGGGCCAGCAGGTTTACCGTGATGCTGCGGGTGGCGGTGTTGCTATCGTCATCGGTGGCGATCACCTTGATGCTGTGGGCGCCGCCGGCGTATCCGGCCGTGTTCCAAACCCAGGAATAGGGGCTGGAGGTGTCGGTACTTTTCAGCACGTCATCGATGTAGAAAGCCACGCCGGTGATGTAGCCGTCGGTGTCGGAGGCGGTGGCGGTGATGGTGATCACGCTGTTGAGGTCATGCACCGAACCACCGGCCGGGGAAGTGATGGAGACCGAAGGAAGGGTGGGATCGGTTGCCAGTAAAGCCTGGTAGGCATTGATGCGTCCGCTGCCCAGTTGGCCGATGTAGCTTTGGTTCACCGCGTAATGATCGTCAGCGCTGGATTCGAGGATATCCTCCACGTCCGCGCTGCTGAGGGTGCGGCCGTTGCGGTGGGCAAAGGAAACCACCAAAGCTGCCACGCCGGAAGCGTGGGGACAGGCCATCGAAGTGCCTTGGTAGAAGCCGTAGCTGCTGTTGCTCCAGCAACTGAGCACGCCTTCCTCAGTAACGCTGTTGGTCTCGCCACCGGGGGCGGAGACGTCCACCCAGGTGTCGTAGTTCGAATACCAAGCCTTGGTGTCTTCGTGCGTGGTGCCGGCCACGGCGAAAACGCCGCTGTAGCAGCCGGGATACCACTGGCCGCTGGATTCGCCGTTTCCCGCGGCGTAGATGGTGATCCCGTTGGACATCACGCTGCCGCCGCCGTTGGCGTTGAAATAGTCGATGGCGTCAAGCACTGACTGCTCGTAGCTTCCCACGCTGGTGTAGCCCCAGCTGTTCTGGGAAATGCAGGCGCCGTTGTCGGCGGCATAGACCGGGGCGTTTTCAAAGCCGCCGCCGCCGGAAGAGGGAGCAAAAACCTGGGTGCTCATCAGCCGCACACCGTTGCCGGTGCCGGAACCGCCGGCCACGCCGGAGATGCCCACGCCATTGTTGTTCACGCCAGCCACGGTTCCCGACACGTGGCAGCCGTGATCGCCGGCCACGATGGTGCTGGTGCTTTCATAAAAATTGTAGCCGTAAACGTCGTCCACATAGCCGTTGCCGTCATCGTCAATGCTGTTGCCGGCAATTTCGCCGGGATTGATCCACATATTCGCGGCCAGGTCCGGATGGTTGTACTGCACGCCTTGGTCCTGGATGCAGACCACCACGTCGGTGTGGCCTTTTTCGATGTCCCAGGCTTCGGGGAGGTCGATGTCGGCATCAACCGTTCCGCCGGTCTGGCCGGTGTTGTGGTAGTGCCACTGCTCGCCGTAGCGCGGGTCGTTCGGGGTCCAGCGGCTCAGGTCTTCCGCGATGGCGGCCACTTCGTCCTGGTTCACGCTGAGCAGGGTTTTCTTGTATTCGGGCTCGGCCCACTGGACGTCTTTGGCCAGATCCCGGTAGGCCATCACGATCTCGCGGATGTCCGCGGCGCTGTCATATTCCAGCTCGAACCAGAGATGCAGGCCCCATTCCACGTGGCGCCAGCCCCATTTGAGGTTTTTGCTCACGTCGCCGAAGACGGGGCTGATCTTTTTCACCCCGTACTGGAGGTTGAGGGCGTCCAGTTCTTCGAGGCCGAAGCTGGCCAGGGCGCCGTCCTGATATCGAAAACCTTGGGCCAGCGCGGAATTGGCCTCGCTGAGCTTGATCCTGATGTGGCCTTGTTCCATGGCGCTGTCAGGAACCTGAAAGATGTCGATGAAGGGCCGTTCGCCAAAGCTGGGCGCGGCCGCCAGACCGAGCGTGCCAAAGATGACAAGCAGCAGGGTCAGCAATGTTTTCAATCTGGGCATTGTTTTTCTCCTTGTGAGAACGCAGGGTTGCTGTAACATTTTCTGATTTTTGCCTGTGAACGTTCACCGTGGCGCTGGGCGAACGGGGCGGAAAAACTTCGGAGTATCGTCCTTTCCCATTCTGACCGGGAAGATCTCAGACGTTTTTGGAGAAGCGTGGGGAACACAATATTTTGTCAATCAAAAATTTGCCGCTTGGTCAATAAAGTGGCCTGGCAGGGATATCTTGCTCTCAATCCGAAATTTGCCGCTTGGTCATTTACGTGGCCGGGCATGAATATCTTGCTCTATCTCACACCTTGGTTCGATCTGCCAAACTGGCCGGGGAAAGGGGTGACTTTCAGCCCGCACGGGCTGAAGTCCATCGTTTCAAGACGGAAGGCGGTGGCTTCAGCCACCGTGCCCCAAAACACCGGAGCATGAAAAAGACGATGTCCGGTCGGCTTCAGCCACCGGAGGTTGGATCGCCCTGCCCTGGTGAGGGAAAACAAGCCGGCGGTTAAAACCGCCGGAGATCGTGTCTCCCTGGCCGCTGATACCCGGGAACGGTGGCTGAAGCCACCGCCTTCCGTCTTTCGCATCAGCGTTTCAGTCGGAGTGAATCAGGGATTTAATCACTGTTTCTATCCGGGTGAATCAGGGTTTCAGCCGGAGTAAATCGGCGTTTCGATCATGGTTTCATATCAGAGTGGATCCGAGCAAATCCGAGCAAATCAAAGAACAAACTTGCAGATAAACCAGCTTGGCCCCGGAGATCATTACGGTATCAATACGGAATCAATACGGATTTCATCCGTAATGATTCCGTATTGATACCGTATTGATATTGGGAGCCATCTGGGAGGCAGTGGTGTTTAATATTGAATGCCAGTGCGTTGCCTCCATCATGGTGAACACGATATCCGAAGTGGGCGCAAAGCCGCCCAAGGACATGAACTTGAGCTTGCCCGGCAGCGCGATCGGGATATCCTATCAAATGGATAGACGATCCAAAAGAGGAATCAATGAAACGACAGATAAATCTGGGCATTGACGGGATGCACTGCGCGGCCTGCAGCGCTCGCTTGGAGAAGGCTTTGGCCAAAATGAAGGGGGTAAGCGCGGCGCAGGTGAACCTGGCCCTGGAAGAGGCCGCGCTGGAGTTTGACGACCGGCTGGTGGACGAGAGTGATTTCGCCCGGGCGATCGCCGGGTTGGGTTTCTCGGTGCGGGAAAGCCCGGCATTGGAAGAAGATGCGCAGATCAAGAACATGCTGGTGGCGAGGGAGCGAATGTGGCGTATCTGGGCGCTGGCCCTGGCGGCGATGGCGCTGATGCTGCCCCTGATGCTGGTAAAACCCATGCCCGCCTGGCATCACTGGGGGGTTTGGGCCATCTTCGGCCTCACTCTGCTGGGAATGTTCTTCCCGGCCCGGGGAGTTTACGTATCCGCATACAAGTCTGTGCGTTCCGGCAGCGCGAACATGGATGTGCTGATCGCCCTGGGTACCCTGGCCTCCCTGCTGGTAACGCCGCTCTCGCTGGTGGTGAAAGGCATCAGCGCCCACGATTTCAGCGGCATCGCTTTGATGATCCTGGCCTTCCACCTCACCGGGCGCTATCTGGAAAGCCGGGCGCGCGGCAAAGCCTCCGAGGCGATCCGCAAATTGCTCAATCTGGGCGCGAAAACCGCGCTGCTGCTGATCGACGGGGTGGAAACGGAGGTGGCGGCCCACAAGATCAGGGTGGGCGACATATTTGTGGTGAAGCCGGGGATGAAGGTGCCGGCGGACGGGGTGATCGTGGAGGGGGCGGCTAACCTCGACGAGGCGATGGTGACAGGCGAATCGATGCCGGTGCGGCGCCAGAGCGGGGACAAAGTCACGGGCGCCACGGTGAATCTGGACGGCTATTTCCAGGCCCGGGCGGAAAAAGTGGGCCGGGACAGCTGGCTGGCGCAGGTGGTGAAGATGGTGCAGGACGCCCAGCATTCGCGGGTGCCGGTGCAGCTGCTGGCGGACAGGGTTACGGCGGTGTTCGTGCCGGTGGTGCTGGTGCTGGCGGCGCTCACCTTCGCGGCCTGGCTGGTGATACCAGATGTGATGGGCGCCGGGGGCGACTGGCTGCGGCAACTTATCCCCCTAAGCAGCGCCAAAACCGGGCTCGCGGCAGCGCTGATGGCCGCCATTGCCACTTTGGTGATCGCCTGTCCCTGCGCTTTGGGGCTGGCCACGCCCACGGCGCTGATGGTGGGCAGCGGGCTGGGCGCCGAACGCGGCATCCTGATCCGTAACGGCGAAGCTTTGCAGAGAATGAAAGACATCCGGGCGATGGTGTTCGATAAAACCGGGACCCTCACCCACGGCAGGCCCAAGCTCTTAAAATTCAAGGGAGTTGGGGTTCCGGATGAGGAAGCTCTGAATCTGGCGCAGAGCCTGGAAACCGCCAGCGAACACCCTTTGGCCAGGGCGATCGTGGCCGCCGCTGTTGAACAGGGCCTGAAACCGCGGCAGGTGAAGGATTTCCAAAACCACAGCGGACGGGGGGTGTCCGCTTTACTCGGCGGCATAAAGTACTGGCTGGGAAGCGCTTCGCTGCTGCGGGAAGAAGGCGTGCAAGGCCTGGAAGAATTGCCGGAAGAGGCGGAACTGAAACACGCCAGCCGGGTGTATCTGGCTGACCAGGAAAAGGTTCTGGGAATATTCTCTTTGGCCGACACGGTGCGCCCGGAGGCGATCGGGGTGGTGAAGACATTGAAAGGCATGGGAATCGAGAGCATCATGCTGAGCGGAGACAACGAATCCACCGCCGCCGCCATCGCCGCCCAGCTTGGCATCGCCAGGTTCCGGGCCCAAGCCCTGCCGGCCGACAAAGCCAGGATCATCGGCGAACTCCGGGCCGAATACGGTCCGGTGGCCATGGTGGGCGACGGCATCAATGACGCTCCGGCGCTGAAATTGGCCGATATCGGCATCGCCATGGGCCAGGGCACCGACATTGCCATCGAAGCGGCGGATATCACCATCCTGCGCGACCAGCTGGAACTTATCCCGCAGGCGGTGCGGCTTTCCGTGGAAACATTCCGGAAGATCCGCCAAAACCTTTTCTGGGCCTTCTTCTACAACCTGGTGGCCATCCCGTTGGCGGTGTTCGGGGCCTTGCATCCGGTGATCGCGGAAATCGCCATGGCCACGAGTTCCGTGACGGTGGTGAGCAATGCCAACCTGCTCCGGCGGGGGTTTCTAACACAGAGACACAGAGGCGGGGAGACACTGAGTTAACAGAGGATTTTTCACCACAGAGGAGCAGAGTTGGGCAGAGAAGAAGCAAGCGGAGGGTTTTCTAACAAAGAGACAGGGAGAAAAGGGAAAAGGGGAAAAGGTTGGTGAATGGGTGAAAGGGTGAAACGTAACGCTCTCTTTCAAACCGGGCGGGTAGTGGCCGGAGGAACCCCTCGCCAGAGGGGTGCAGCACTATAGGCGGGGTGTTTCAACCCCCGTGGCAGAAAGCCTCGATCGAAAGCAAGCAAACCCCGCTCGCGGGGTGAAGGAATTTGCGGAGCGATCAATCGCTTCGCCATAATGTTCGGGGATTTAGCAACACATCTCTGATCCGCGATAAATCACGAACCTAAGTCCTGCACCCCTCTGGTGAGGGGTTTTCAGGGATTCGCGCGGCTGCTTTTGCGGGGGTTGAAACACCCCGCCTATAGTGCTGCACCCCGCGCAGGGCGGGGTTGTGTGTCTGGGTTAAGCTTCTGCTGCTGTGCAGAGTCAGCGCAGGGATTTGGCAACCCAGGATAGGTTGGCATGGTTCACAACGGGTTGCTTCAGTCACCCGCTTGGTTTGAAAGAGAGCCAAAAAAGAGATGCGGGCCTCCGGGTGTTCCGGATATCCCGCATCTCTATATCAGCCGATCTGCCGATCAGGGTGTGCTGGCTTCGATGTAGTTCACCAAACGGGAGAGGGAGTTGGTGTAGGATCCGAGTTCGTTGTCGTACCAGCCGAAGATCTTGGCGTGGGTGACGGGCATGGTGACTTCGCGGCCGGCTTCCACTCCCAGGGCGGCAAGGGTCTGGCGGGGAACAGGGATGAAGCTGGTGCGGGTGTGGGTTTCGTGGGCCTCAAGGGTGGCGGCGGCCATGGAACCGATGAGGTCGGCGGAGACGTTCTGGCGTTCGGAATAGACCAGCAAGCCCTTTTGCGGTCCTTCCGCGGCCTGTTTGTAGATCTCGTTGATGAGGCGGCGGCTCACCAAAGGCTGGCCAAGTTCGTTAAGTTCGGTGTGGAAAGTCACATTGAGGTTGATAAGCGAAACCGTGGAGGTGGGGATGCGCACGGAATCGGCCATGAAGCCCACGGATTTGATCTGCGGCATCACCAGTTCCAAGGCTTTGGCTGCGCCGGTGGTGGAAAGGATGATGTTGTTGAGCACGCTGCGGGTTTTGCGCAGGTCGGTGGCGCCGGCCTTGGGCACGGAATCCAGGATGCTCTGGGTGTTGGTGGCGGCGTGGATGGTGCTCATGGAGGCGGTCATGATGTTGGCCGTGGCCTCGTTTTCCAGCAGGGGCTTTATCAGGTGGGCGAGGCCGGTGGTGGTGCAGCTGGCGGCCGAGATCACGTGGTGCTGGGCGGGTTTGTAATTCAGATGGTTGATGCCGTAGATCATGGTGAGGGCGTCAGGGGAGTTGGTGACGCCGGCGGTTTTGCTCTTGAAGGGGGCGGAGCAGACCACTTTGAGGGCGCCTGCTTCCAAATGCCCGCGCAGACAAGGTTTTCCCTGTTCGGGAGTGGCGTTTGGATCCACAAAATTGCCGGTGCAGTCCACCACGATGCGCACGCCTTCGTTCAACCAGTTGATGTCCTTGGGGTCGCGGGCGCTGCGGAGGACCTTCACGGGAATGCCTTCGATGGAGATCAGAGGCTTGTCCGGATCCAGCACCTGGATCTCGGCGCGGCGTCCGACCATGCCGAAAAGGAATTTATGGATGTTGCCGTAGGTGGAGTCGGTCTCCATCACCTGGATGAGGTCGTCCAGGGTTTTGCCCACTTCGCGGCCGCAATTTACGATGATCCCGTCGAAATGGCGGAGGTTGATCTGATTCCAGAGCAGCAGCTTGCCGATCCGGCCCAGCCCGTTGATCCCGAGCAGTTTTTTGTTTCTCAGGTCGAGGTTCATGCGATACTCCTTGTCTGTGTATTTTTTAAAATTGCTTAGCTGCGAATGGTTTCCACCGGATAGTGGCCCAGGAAGATGGCGCCGCTGCTGGCGTCGATGGCGATCTCATCTCCCGGCTGGAGCAGGGTTTCGCCGATGCGGCAGTGGTTTTCGTCTTCGAACACCTTGAGCTGGCGGCAGTTGACGATGCCCACCAGGCCGAGGCGGATGGCTGTGACCGCGGCGTGGGAAGTGACGCCGCCGCGCGAGGTGAGCAGGCCCTGGCAGTCGAAGAGCAGTTCCATATCCTCAGGAACGGTATCCGGCCGCACCAGGATCAGCGGCTGGCCGCGGTTCTTGAGGGCGTCGATGTTGGCGCGGGAAATGGCGATGAGGCCGTTGATGACGCCTTTGCCGATGCCGATGCCGTTGCCGAGGGGTTTCAGATCGCGCTTGGGCACATTGAAAACCGTGTAGGCGCGGGCTTTGGTGATCACCTGGTTGCGGGTTTGGAGAATGAAAAGCTGTTCACGGGAGGGGCCTTCGAAGGTGAATTCCATCTCCTGATGGGGGTAGTCGCGCTCGTCCAAAAGCTGGCGGGCCAGGCTGAGCAGACGGGTGTAGATCTGGGGAAAGTCTTTTTCCAGAGAGAGTTCCAGCCTTTGTTTGGACTGCTTGCGCTCCTGTTCGGAGATGGGCAGGGTATGCACCAGGCCGGCCACGACGTCCTCGCCCTGGCTGCAGAGGGTGAAATCGCCGTTGAGGGTGATCCCCGGCGCCTTGCTCCAGGGCGCGTGGGTGAAGAGCACTCCGGTGCCGCTGTCCAGGCTGATGTTGCCCAGCACCATTTTCTGGATGGTGACGGCGGTGCCCCAGTCGTCGGCGATCTGCAGTTTCTGGCGATAGAGCCGGGCCCGGTCCGTATTCCAGGAATCCAGCACGTGGAGAATGGCCTGTTTCACCTGCAGGAAGACGTCCTGCTCCAGCTTAAGCTTGTGCCTGGCCAGCACCTTTTTATAGGCTTCAGACATCTGCCGCATCTGCAGAGGGGTGAACTGGGTTTTGAGCTTCACCTTGTGGCGGCGCTTGAAGGCGATCATCACGGCGTCGAATTCGTCGCGGTCGATGCCGTAGGCCATGCCCCAGCTTTGGATGAGGCGGCGGTAGCAATCCCAGGCTGTCCAGCCGTAATTGGGGCGGGCGCTGAGTTTGAGGGTTACCTCGTCGTTGAGGCCGATATTGAGGAAGGTGGTCATGGCGCCGGGCAGGCTCATGGGCGCGCCGGAACGCACGGAAAAGAGCAGCGGGGACTCCGGATCGCCGTAGCGGAGGCCGGTCTGGCCTTCGAGGCGGGCGATGTTGAAGCGGAGCAGTTCATCCATCTCGCGTTCGATGCCGGGATGTGAGCGCACGATCTGGCTGAAGCGATGCAGTTCGGTGGTGATCACAAAACCGGGCGGAATGGGGAATTCGTATTGGCGCATCTTCTTGAGGAAGAAGGCTTTGGAACCCAGCAGCACCTGGTTGTCGAGCCGGCCGAAACTGGTTTGCAGCGGAATGAACATCAGGTCCGGATCGTAGCTCATCACGCGGCTGAGTTCGGCGGAACCGAAGACCTGTTTCATGGCCGCGAGCGAGACCAGGATCTGGGCGATGAAATTGTCCATCGGCTGCACCAGGAATGAAGTGGCCAGCAGCTTGCGGAAAAACTCCTCGGCGAACATCTGCTGGGCGGTCTGGCGCTTGTATTTGCCGGCCACGCCCTTCACCGGGGCGTGTTCGAGTTCCTGCTCGTAAAAGCGGTAGAAGTATTCGTTGATCAGCTCGGTGATGCTGTCCTTGATCTGTTTGAAGAGGTCCAGATACTGGTCCAGCGAGAGGTTCACGATCCTCTGGCCGGATTTGAGCATCTCCAGGGCGCTGGAAAAAGCCTCGCTGGTGAGGCCTTCGCGGGCGAGGCCGAGTTCGAAGAGCTCGAGGATGCGAATGATGCGCTTGAGGGTTTTTGCCGTGATGTAGTCCAGGTTCAGCTGCCTGATGTTCTGCTCCACGAGGCGTTCCACCAGGTTCTCCAGGCGGAAGATCATGCCCATGGCCTCCAGCTTCGGTTCGCGGTATTGCCCATACATGGAGGGAATGCCGGCCGCGATGTGGCGTTTGTAGTAGATGTTTTCCCAAGCCTGGGTGGGATTGGGGTCCAGGATCACCTGGTTGAGGCGGCCAATGTAGTCCAGCATCTGGCGGATGCCGCTGTCGAAATCCTTGCGGGCCAGGCTTTGGCGCAGGCGCAGCTGCTCCTTTTCGTCGAACCAGTTGAAGCGGCCCAGGAATTTGGCGATATCGTAGGGATCGAGCTGATATTTGTCCAGCAGCATGTAGTAGATGCGCACCAGCAATTCAAGGCGGCGGAGGGAAAAGTCCTCCTTTTTCACCTGGCGGAACAGCGGCGCCACCACCTGCCAGGATTGGCCCAGCAGGTCGTCGGCCCCGGTCGCGTTGTCTTTGAAGAATTTCCGCACCGTCTTTTGCTGGGCTTTAGTGCGTTCGTCCGGGCTCTGGATGAAGAGGGCCACGTCATCCGGCAGCAGGCCCTGCAGGTGACCGGGATCGAGGTCGGTCCAGTAGTTGAGGATCTGGCGAAGGAGGTTGATATGGGTGTTGTTGCTTTCGGTGTGCACCTGTTTGCGCACGAAATGGATGAGGCGATCCTTGCGGGAGCTCATTTCGTCGATCTCGGTGCTGAGGTCGCGGATCTCGCCCTCGGCGCCGATCTCGTGGTAGAAGACCGGGAAGAGCCGCAGCAGATGTTTGGTCTGCACATACAGCGGTTTGACGTTGCTGTTCAGAAACTGGGAAACGTCCTTTTGGAAGAGGTCGGTGTCCGAAATGAAGATGCCGCCTTGGGTGAGGTTGATGATCAGCGCCGCCAGGAGGTCCTTGCAGAGGATGGGATCGAGGCTGATCAGCTCCAGCCAGGCGCGGATGTTCTTGATGTGGTTTTTGTTGGCCACGATCTGCCAGTCCTGGTTGATCTTGATCTCGCCGGGCGGGATGAAGCCGAGGTCGATGATCTTGCTCAGGCAGCGGCGCGCGAGTTCCGGCTCGGCAGGATCCAGCACGGCTTTGCCGATGGTGAGCACGCAGTCCAGCACGATGCTGCTGTGCTGGTCGCGGAATTCGGCCAGGTTGTCGAAGATGCTGTCGATCAGCAGGTTGAGCTCTTTCACGGAGAGAGATTCGTGCAGGTCCGCCAGCAGGCGGTTGAGGTCCCAGAGCAGGTGGTCGCTGAGGGCGTTCATCGGGGGCAAACTCAAGAGGTAGAAAAGGTAATGGATCTTTTCCGGCAGGCCGGTGAAGGAGGCCAGCAGGTCGCGGTGGCGGGTGGCAATATCCGAGTAGGAAGGTATGGCGGCGAAATCCTGCAGGGTTTGGGCGGTTTGAAGCTGTTTGAGGCAGCCCGTGAAGAATTTTCCGCCCACGGCCTGTTCCAGCCTGGCTTTGTCCAATGTAACCAGATCGTCGTATTTGTCGTGCCACGCGGCGATGGCAGCCTTGGCCCGCCAGAGTTTGATGGAGGCTTCGTAGATGCCGCGCAGCAGGGCCACGGCCTCGTCCTGACGGCGCAGGCGTTCCGAAAGCTTCAGCAGGGTCTTGAAACACTGTCCGGAAGCGGCGATAAAGAGTTCCGGGGCCTGTCCGTGCAAATCCTCCAGAAGGTCGAAAGACTGGTCCAGAATGGTTTGCGGCACCTTTTCCTGGTCGGCCAGGGCGGCGATGAAATCCAGATATTCGTTCAAGCAGCGCTGTCTTACGCGGTTTTCCTCCGCGCGGGCAAAGATGTTGCCGAAGATGCCCAGGATCAGTTCCAGGGCGTGTTCGCTTTCCTCCAGCTGCAGGTAGAACCAGAGGTCGCCCATGATGCTCTGGCGCATCAGTTCCAGGGCGGAATCGAGGTTCGCGAAGGGATGGTGCAGCTCTTCCAGAAAGAGTTTGGTGCGCTGCTGAATGCCGAAGTAACTGGCGCTGCGTTCCAGCAGCCACAGGCTGTCCGGCGACAGCACGATCTGTTTTACCTGGGTCTGGGCAAGGTTGCTCGCCAGGGCCTGGGATTCGATCTTATCCAATGATATCCTCGATCTGTAATTGATCCGGGCGGACCGCCGTAGCCGGCAAATTGATTCCACATCCGCGCCGCCATCGGCTACATAATAATTCCGCGTTTAAATGTCAAGCCTCATTTTCAGTGGGCTTCGAACCAGTTGGCCCCGCTGGCGATGCCGGTCTTCAACGCCACCACCTGCCGATATTGCTGCGGCAGAGCGTTTTCCATCTCCGAGCGGACCAGCTCTTCGGCCTCCGCCAGAAAGTCCCGGCGCACTTCGAAAACCAGCTCGTCGTGCACCTGCAGCACCATGCGGATGCGGGGATCGTCCCCGGTCCGCGCGTGGATGGCGATCATGGCCAGTTTGATCAGGTCGGCGGCGGTGCCTTGGATGGGCATGTTCACCGCCACGCGTTCCGCTTCCGCGCGCAGGCCCTGGTTGCCGCTGCCGATGTTTTTCAGGTAAAGCTTGCGCCCGAAGATGGTCTGACTGTAGCGGTGCAGCCTCGCCTCGGCCTTGCAGTCGTTGATGTAGGCGCTGATGGAGGGGAAGCGCTCAAAATAGTGCCTGATCATGGTTTTGGCGTCTTCCAGCGAAATTCCCAGTTCGCGCGAGAGCTTCTTCTGCCCCATTCCGTAGAGGAGGCCGAAATTGATCACCTTGGCGCGGCGGCGTTCCTCGCCGCTCACCTGGTCCAGCGGTTTCCCCGTGATCAGAGAGGCCGTCTGGCGGTGGATGTCCAGGTCGTTTTGGAAAGCCTGCACCAAAGCTTCGTCGCGCGAGAAGAGGGCCAGCAGCCTCAGCTCGATCTGGGAATAATCGGCGCTCAGGATGGCCCAGTCCGGGTTCGAGGCGATGAAGGCCTTGCGGATGGAGCGGCCCAGCTGTGTGCGGATGGGGATATTTTGCAGATTGGGATTGGAGGAGGAGAGCCGGCCGGTGGAGGCCACGGTCTGGTTGAAAGAGGAGTGGATGCGCCCGGTGGCTGGATTGATCAGCTTTGGCAGGGCGCCCACATAGGTGGATTCCAGCTTGGTGAGGCTGCGGTATTGGATCAACTTGTCCGCGATCTCATGATCCTCCGCCAGTTCCTCCAGCACCGTGATATCGGTGGAATAGCCGCTTTTAGTCTTCTTTTTGGCAGGGATCTTCATCTCTTCGAACAGCAGTTTGGCCAGCTGCTGGGTGGAATTGAGGTTGAATTCCCGGCCCGCAAGGCCGTAGATCTGCTCCGTGAGTTCCTTCAGTTCCAGATTGATGGCGCGAGAGATTTCCCGCAGTACGGGTGTGTCGATGCTCACACCGTTTTCCTCCATGCGCTGCAGCACCGGCACCAAGGGCAGTTCGATGCTCTTGTAAAGCTCTGTCAAACCGCTGTGGGAGAGGCGCCTGGCATAGAGGGGCTGCAGCCGGAACACCGCCCAGGCGTCCTCAGCGGAGTAGGCGCAGGCGGCTTGAACATCCACGAGGTCGAAGCTGGTCTTGTTTTTCTTGTCCAGCAGGCTGGAGATGAGGATCATCGTGTGCCCAAGTTCCGCGGCGGCACAGGCGTCCAGGGAATACTGGTTGGTGCCGGGATCCAGCAGGTAGGCGGCCAGCATCGTGTCCCAGAGCGGATTGTCCAGTTCCCAGCCGTGGCCGCGCAGCACGATGAGGTCATACTTGAGGTTGTGGCCAAGGATGGTTTTTCCCGCCGTGGCGTCTTTCAGGGCGGCCAAAGTCGCTTCCAGCGGCAGGTTGTCGTGCAGCTGGTGTCCCAGGGGCAGATACCAGGCCTCTTCCGTCTTCACGCATAGCGATATTCCCACCAGTTTGGCCCCCACGGGCTCCAGTGAATCGGTCTCCGTGTCCAGGCTTACCAATTCCGCCTGCCGTAGTTGCTCCAGCAGGCGGGGCAGGTTTTCGGGAGTGGCAAGTATTGGCGTGAAAGAGAGTTGACGCTCCGAAGAACCATCCTTTCCAACAGGCTCCGTGGCGAAAATGTCCCCCTGGGTGAGCTGTTCCTCACTCACGGCGGAAGCTGCCTCAAGCGGTCCCGGACCGCCCTGTCCGAAGCGGTTTTCGATCCTGCGCCTGAGCTGATACAGTTCGTAGCGGCCAAGAAAATCCGTCGCCCGCAGAAGGCTGGCGCCGTCGAAGGCAAGCTTGTCAACTTCCGGCAGCGGGATTGGCACATCGCGGATGATCTGCGCCAACTGCCTGGAAAGAAAAGCGTTGTCTCTGTTTTCCGTGAGTTTTTTGCGCGTCGTTTCCCCAATCTCGTCCAGATGCGCGTAGATCCCGTCCAGGCTTTGGTATTGCTGCAGCAGCTTTTCCGCGCCCTTGGGTCCGATGCCCCGCACCCCGGGAATGTTGTCGGAGGCGTCACCCACCAAGGCGAGGTAATCCACGAACTGTTCGGGATAGACGCCGAATTTGCCGAAAATCCCCTCCCGGTCGTAACTCAGGTCCTTGGCGGGATCGAAGATTCCCACCCGTTCCTCCACCAACTGCGAATAATCCTTGTCCGAGGTCACGAACACAATGTCAAAGTCCTCCTTGAAACGTTCCCCCAGCGTGGCCAGCACGTCGTCGGCCTCATAGCCGTCGAGCGAGATCTCCGGCAGGCCGATGAGCTGGAAAAACCGTTGCACCGGCTCGATCTGCGCCACCAGCTCATCCGGCATCGGAGGCCGGTTCGCCTTGTAGTCTTCACTCAGTTCGTGCCGGAAGGTGGGTGCCTTGCGGTCGAAACTGATCAGGATGTGCTCCACCTGTTTCAGCTCCAAAAAATGCAGAAAGGAATTCACCACGCCGAAGATGGCGCTGGTGTGTTCCCCGCGCGAATTGACCAGCGGATTTTTGATGAAGGCGAAATGCGAGCGGTACAGCAAGGCCGTGCCGTCGATCAGATAAAGAGTTGGGCGCATGAGCTTGCTCCTGGCTGAATTTTGGACTGTGCCGCAGGATATAAACAGGCGGGATTATTGTCAAACTTTTTCCTCCGTCACCGCCCCCGCGCGCTTTTCCGCTTGACAGAATTGCACGGCTGAAAATAACATGAAAGGTTGCATTGACTATCACAGAGAACAGGAGTTCACATGGCACTGGTGCTGAAGACCACCAAGTTCGTGGAGTCGCAGATCGACTCTTTCCTGGACGTGGTCAGCGATTCCGCGCTGCTCTTCCAGCTTGGCGTGGAGGATTATCTGATGGGCAGGTTCGAGCAGTTCGAGGAACGGCTGAACCTGATCCGCGAAAACGAAAAGAAGGCCGACGACCTGCGCGTGGCGATCGAGCGTTATCTTTACGAGCGCACCCTGATCCCGGAAAACCGCGGCGACGTGCTGGCCATTCTGGAAAACACGGACGAAGTGATGGACAACATCAAGGACACGCTGATGCAGTTTTCCGTGGAAATGCCGACGATCCCGCAGGAAGTGAACGACCTCTGGCTGCAGACCACGCGCGCCTCCACCGCCGCGGTGGAGCAGCTTACCTACGCCGTGCGCTCCTTTTTCCGCGACCTTTCCCAAGTGAACAACTACATCCACAAAGTCTACTTTTTTGAGCGCGAGGCCGACCAGTTGGGCGAAAAGCTGCGCCGCCTGATCTTCGCCCAGGGGATGGACCTGGCCCAAAAAACCCACCTGCGCTGGTTCGCCCTGCACATCGAACAGATCTCGGATTACGCCCAGGCCGTTTGCGACCGGCTCTCCATCTACACCATCAAAAGGCAGCTCTGATCCCGGCATGATCTACGTTTTTCTGATCAGCGGCCTGTTCATAGGCTGGTCCATGGGGGCCAATGACACCGGCAACATCTTTGGCGCCGCGGTCTCCACCCGCATGATCAGATTCCGCCAGGCCGCCCTGATCGCGGCCGTCTTTTATTTTCTGGGCGCGGTTTTGGAAGGCAGCGGGCCCTCCGGCACCCTGGGCCGGTTGGGTTCCGTGGACGCCCTGGGCGGGGCCTTCACCGTGGCGCTGGCCGCCGCGCTGGCCATTCTGGTGATCGTGCGGCTGGGCATTCCCGTCTCCATCTCGCAGACCATCGTGGGCGCCCTGATCGGCTGGAACTACTTTTCAGGACGGCTCACCAACTTCAGTTCCCTGCTCACCATCGCCAGCAGCTGGGTCACCGCATTCGTGGCCGCTGCCGGCATCGCGGCTTTGCTCTTTTACCTCGTGCGCGGTTGGATCAACAACTCCAAACGCCATCTGCTGGAACAGGACATGATCATCCGCTCCGCCCTGATCCTCTTCGGCGCTGTCGGGGCCTACTTTCTAGGGGCCAACACCATCGCCAACGCCGTGGGGGTCTTCGTTCCGGTTACACCCTTCCGGGATCTGGCGCTGGGCCCCTTCCTCTTTATCACAGGCGTGCAGCAGCTTTACATCATCGGCTCGCTGGCCGTGGTATTGGGCATCTACACCTATTCCCACCGCGTGATGGGCACCGTGGGCAAGGACATCTTTCAGCTTTCGCCCGCAACCGCGCTGGTCGCCCTGCTCACCGAGACCATCGTGCTCTTTCTCTTTTCCTCCCGTGCCTTGCACGATCTGCTTGTGGCGGTGGGACTTCCGCCCATTCCGCTGGTGCCCATCTCCTCCACCCAGGTGATCGTGGGCGCTGTGATCGGCATCGGCCTGGCCAAAGGCGGCAAAAACATCCGCTACAACGTGCTGGGCAAAGTCACCCTGGCCTGGATCGCCGCCCCCGCCATGGCCTTTCTCTTTTCCTTCGTCGCTCTCTTCATCACGCAGAACGTCTTTGAACTCGAGGCCTACCATCCCCTCACCTACAGCGTGGACAAGAGCGCGGTGCAGGAGATCGCGCGCCGCGGGATCGACACCAACAAGCTTAGTTTCGTGAATCTGCGCACCTTCAAGACCGAGCTCGAACTCTACAGGGAACTCACTTTCGAGGAAACCTATCCGCCCGAGGCGGCCAAGGAGATCATTTCCATCAGCGAAAACCACCCCCTGCTGGTGAAACTGGAACTGCTGCAAAAACGCGGACTGGACAAGCGTTTGAACCAGGAACAACTGGCCGCGCTCAGCCAATTGGAGGACAAGAGCTTCAAACGCAGATGGAACCTCGCCCAGACCCTGGCCAAAGACCCTTCCTGGCAACTGGTCGAGGCTCCCCAAACCCAGGCTGATGAAAGTTACAACGCCGATCTGCAGGCCGATCTGGACCTGCTTTACAAGGTCTTTTACCATCCCAAGGACTAAGGCCGGGCACCCAACCAGCTGAAGCTTATGGCACATAGCCCTCTGTCTCTCTGTCCCTCTGTTTTTAAAATCCCTCTGCTTTTACTCCGCTTTTGCTCCGCTTGGCTCTGTGGTAAAAAATCCTCTGTTAACTCCGCGTCTCGCCGCCTCAGCGCCTCTGCGGTAAGTTATTTTGTGCCTCGAAATGAATTCCGGGCACCCAACAGACTAAAGTCTATGTTACGCAAAACTCTGTCTCTCTGTCTCTCTGTTTTTAAAAAACCTCCGCTTTTACTCCGCTTTTGCTCCGCTTGGCTCTGTGGTGAAAAAACGCTTCCCGATTTCCCCCTCTCTGCGTCTCTGGGTTAGAAAAACATGACTGAACAAAACCTCACCCTCATCCTCTCCTTCGCCCTCGGCTTTGCCCTGAAAAGCCTGAAACTCCTGTCCAAAGAGGACGCCGCGGTGCTCCTGCGCTTCGTGCTCAACGTCTGCCTGCCCCCGCTGATGATTTTGGCCATTTACCGTGCCACCCCTTCCGCGGATATGCTGCTGGTGACGCTTAGCGCCATGCTGGTGATTTTCATCCTCTACTTCATCAGCTCTTTCATCGGCAAAAAACTGGCCCTGCCCCGCCCCACTTTCGGCTCTTTCCTGGTGGGCACGATGATCATGAACACCGCCTTTGCCCTGCCCTATTTCAAGGCGATCGGCAGCGAGGAACTGGCCCGCGCCTCGCTGTTCGATATCGGCAACACCGTCCTGATCTTCACTTTCAGCTATTACAACGCCATCAAATACGGCGCCAACGCCCACACCGACCGCATCCAGCTGAAGAAATTTCTCACCCTGCCCCCGCTTTGGGGCATGCTGATCGCTTTTGCCATCAAGGGCTTGGGTGTGAACATCCCGCCCGCCGCGGTTTCCTTTCTGGAGGTCTTGGGCCAGCCCACCGGATTGCTGATGATGGTGGCGCTGGGCCTGGCTTTCGCGCCCCAGGCCTCGCATCTGGGCAAGGCCCTGATCGCCGTCTTCATCAGGATGGGCCTGGGTTTCGCGGCCGGATTCACACTCTCCCTGCTCTTCGGATTGCAGGGCGTCCCGCGCCTGGTGGTGCTCACCTGTTCCGCCCTGCCCGTGGGCTTCAACACCTTGATCCTGGCCGACCGCGAGAACATGGACCGCCCCTTCGCCGCCACCATGGTCTCGGTTTCCACCCTCATCGCCCTCTTCACCACGCCGCTGCTGATCCGCCTCTTTTCCTGATCCAGCCAAAGTTGCGCCCCCACCGGCGAAACTTCCTTGACAAATTGGCGCAATATCTGCTTATATCAGCCGTCAGGAGCGTAACCATGAAAAGATTTATTGTTGGACTGACGCTGATCCTGCTCTGCGCATGCGTTTTAGCGAAACCGGTAAGCCCTGCCAGGGCGGAAAGTGCCGCCCGTACACAGTTGCAAAGGCTGGATCGCAGCGAAACCCTGCTGCCGCCGCGTCCCCTGGGCGAAGCAACCTCCCCCCTGGCCTGGATCTTCGGCCTGCAGCCCCAGGGCTACATCGTGGTTTCCGCCGACGACGAACTGCCTCCCGTGCCGGCCTATTCTTTCACTTCAGATTTTGATCACGGCGGCAATACCTGGCTGGCGGAACTCATCGCGGCCGATCTGGCTTTTCGCGCCGCCGGGTCCGGTCCCGCAGAGCGCCTTGAAAGCTTTCAGATGTGGCAGAACCCCGTCTCTTACCGCGACGATTTTGAGCAGTGGCCGCCGCCGGGCTATTCGCCCTCGGGCGGTTGGCTGAAAACCGAATGGCACCAGAGCGCCCCCTACAACGCGGATTGCCCCATCGATCCGGTCTCAGGCCAGCGCAGCGTGGCCGGCTGTCCCGCCGTGGCCATGGCCCAGATCGTCAACTACCACCAAAGCTTGAATGGAACCAGGTTTACCGACGCCGATGACTACCATCACAACTACGCCGGACGCAATTTCTGGATCGACAACGACCACAGCGCGCGCGATTTCCCCTCCTGGCCGGACCTGAACACCGCGCTGGACACCCTCACCACCCATTACGCCCTGCAGCAGGCCACCACAAGTGACGACGCCGCGGCGCTGATCTGGGCTTGCGGGGTGGCCGCCGAACAGGTTTACACCTCCGAAGGCAGCGGCACCTTCGCCGTAAGCCAGGCTTTTAGCGCTTTCCAGCGCTTCGGTTTTGACTTTTGCGAACTGCTCACCGCCTCCGCTATCGATCTCAATTCCCGCATGGCGCAAAACATCAAGGACGCCCAGCCAGTGCACCTGGCTGTGGTCACGCCGGCCTGGGACGCCGGACACAATGTGGTGGTGGACGGCTACAACACCGACGGATTCTTCCACGTCAATTTCGGCTGGGGCGGCTCCCAAAGCGGCTGGTACCTGCTGCCGGACCAGCTGCCCTACAACCTCACCGTGGTCGAGGGCGCTATCGTGGACATCGAACCCCGCCAGTATCTGATGGCCATTCCGGATACCCTGTTCTTTCTTGACAACGCCTCCATTCAGGAATTCCACGAGTTGGAACTGGTGAATATCAGCGACACCAGCCTCACCATTAGTGACATCAGCTCGACACCCTATAACGTGGTTGACGCCTTTCTGGTCTGCGAATGGTATCCCGGCCTGCCCCGTGTCCTGGAACCCGGCCAAAGCATGATCGTCTATGTCCACTTCGTAGTTGTGGAAGGCGGGCCCAGGGAAATCATCACCGGAAGCGTCTCCATCGCCCACGGCTGCGGCTGTTACCTGGTGCCCATCCTCATCGACAACAGCCTGCCCGCGCTCCCGGCTGAAGATGAGGTCGCGCCCCACGCGAATCTCAGTGCCTGGCCCAATCCCTTTGTCGACCAACTCGAACTGGCCTCAGCCACCCGCGGGCCGCTCCGCGTGAGCGTTTACAACCTCAAAGGCCAAAAACTCGCCACCCTCGAAGGCGAGGGTGAACTGAGCTGGTCACCCGATCCCGGAACTCCCGCCGGAATCTATTTCATCCAAGATGAGTCTGCCAAAAACAGCCGTCCCCTGCGCGTGGTGAAGATCAGATAGAGCATCAGGAACCCTTCGCTGAAACAAAGACTCAATGGCTTGATAAGCAATCAATAACCCCATGGCTGATGACATCTATTCAGCATATCTGCGTAAGACACTGTCAATGAACGTTATGGCTGTTGGTTCCTAATCGGCCCCCAATATCAATACGGTATCAATACGGAATCAATACGGATTTCATCCGTAATGATTCCGTATTGATACCGTATTGATATTGGGAGCGATGTCTCGTCCTAAAAAAGTTGATAAGGGCTCTCTTTTAAACTGAGTGGGTAACTAAAGAAACCCGTAATGAAAGTCGATCCAGAACCTTGAGATGCCAAATCCCTGCGTTGACTCTGACAGCCGCAGAGGCTCAACAGAGGCAAGGAACCCCGCCTCGCGCGGGGTGCAGCACTATAGGCGGGGCGTTTCAACCCCCGTATCCGGTCGCGTAAAGAGAAATTCAAACCCGCTTGCGGGTGCAGGACTTTGATGCGTGATTTATCGCGGATCGGATGTGCTGGATGCTGACCTGATCATATGGCGAAGCGATGAATCGCTCCGCAAAGTCCCGCACCCCTCTGCGAGGGGTTACGAATCTATCGGCCACGTGGCCTGTTGCGGGGGTTGAAACACCCCGCCTATAGTGCTGCACTCCTCTGACGAGGGGTTCCTCCGGTCATTTCCCACTTTGTTTGAAAGAAAGCTTTGTGTTCAGCCCATTTCCCACTCAGTTTGAAAGAGAGCCGAACTTTAAACCAACAATTCTCAAATCGTCATTCCGGACATTCAAGCCACTCCTTCCCTTTTGAGCCGAGCCCGCCGGAGTTGAGCAACGCAGGAGCATCCACTCCAGCCAAATTATCCGCCCAGCCCCAAACGCACGTCATTCAGGAGCGGAGCGCCTCTGGGTTCAAAATCCCTTAATCCTCCCGGGCACGGTCGCGTTCGAGGTCTTTTTGGTGCAGGGATTCCCGCTTGTCGTAGAACTTTTTGCCCTTCACGAGGGCGATGGTCACCTTGCAGAAGCCTTTTTCGTTGATGAAGATCTCCAGGGGGACTATGGTCATGCCCAGCTCCTCGGTTTTGGCCCGCAGGCGGCGGATCTCGTGTTTGTGGAGCAGCAGTCTGCGTTTGCGGGTGGGATCGGGGCTGAAGTGGGTGGATTTTTCGAAGGGGGAGATGTGGAGGTTGAGCAGCCAGCATTCGCCGTCGATGACGCGGGCGTAGCTGTCCTTGAAATTCACCTTTCCGGCGCGGATGCTCTTGATCTCGCTGCCCATCAGGGCGATGCCGGCCTCGAATTTCTGGATCACGAAGTATTCGTGCAGGGCGCGCCGGTTCTTTAGCTGCACCATTGGCCCAGTTCCTTCAGCATCAGTTGTTTCCAGCTTTTGGCGGTCTCCACCAGTTCCGCCTCGTCCACTTTGGTGAGCTGTCCGTCACGCAGCACGATCTCGCCGGCGATCACCACGTCGCGCACCTGTTTGGCGCCGAGGGTGTAAACCACGTGGGACCAGGGATTGTAAACCGGCTGGCTTTCCAGGCCGCTAAGTTCCAAAATGCAGAGGTCGGCGTCCTTGCCGATCTCCAGCGAGCCGCGTTTGTCCTCCACTCCCAGGGCCCGGGCGGCGTCAAGAGTGGCCATCTGAACGGTTTTAACGGCTGGAAGGAAGGCGGGATCGTTGTTCACGGCCTTGTGCAGTTTGGCGGTGAGGTCCATTTCGGCCAGGAGGTCGAGGTTGTTGTTGCTGGCCACGCCGTCGGTGGCGAAACAGAGGTTCACGCCGAGTTCCAGATATTGAGCCAGAGGTAGAATGCCGGAGGCAAGCTTGAGGTTGGAATCCGAGCAGACCGCCACGGAAGCGGGACTGGCGGCCATGAGCGCGATCTCGTCGGGATCGGTCCAGATGGCGTGGGCGTACACCGCCGGGAGTTCCAGGATGCCCAGTTTTTGCAGATAAAACACGGGTTTGAGGCCGTGTTCCCTGAGGCAGTCCTCCACCTCGCCGCGGGTCTCAGAGAGGTGGGTGTGCAGCCGGATCCCGTGTTGGGCGGCCACTTCGGCGCATCGGCGCAAGGTTCGTTCCGAGCAGGCGTAGATGGAGTGCGGGGCCAGGTTGAAATCCAGCAAGGGGTCGTCCGCGTAGCGCTGACGCAGTTCCAGCACCTTGTTGCCCAGGGTGGCGTGCTCAGGTTCGGATTTGCCATCCAGCACCGCTTCACCGATGATGGCCCTCAGTCCTGCCCGGGAACAGGCTTCCGCCACCGCCGGCATGTTGAAATACATGTCCTGGATCTGGGTGATGCCGTTTTTGATCATCTCAGCGGCGCCGTGGAGGGCGGCCTGGCTGATGAATGCGTGGCTCAGCATTTTGGCCTCGAGCGGCCAGATGAAGTCGTGCAGCCAGGTTTGCAGCGGCAGGTCGTCCGCCAACCCGCGGAAATAGCTCATGGGCAGATGGGTGTGAGCGTTGATCAGCCCCGGCATCACAATGCAGCCGGAGGTGTCCAGCGTGCGGCGGGCCGGCCAGGTCTTTTCCCGGGGGTCGAAGAAGTCCAGGATGCGGCCTTTGTCGATGGCGATGGCCTGGTCTTCCAGCACCCGCAGCTCACCGTCCAGGGTGAGGATGGTGCCGCCCTGCATCACCAGATCGATGTTTTCGGCCACGCTATCAGCCCTGCACCTTCTGGGCGGCCTCGCCGGGGGTGAAAACGCCTCTGGGGGTGATGATGCCCCGGATCAGTTCAGCCGGAGTGATGTCGAAACCAGGATTCAGGGCGGGTGAGCCGGGATTGGCGGTGATCTGTCCGCCGTAGAGCTTGAGCTCTTCCTCGCTTCTGAATTCGATGGGTATCTCGGTTCCCTGCCGGCAGGCGAAATCGAAGGTGGAAAGTGGCGCGGCCACGTAGAAGGGAATGCCGTGGAAGGTGGCCAGCACGGCCTTGTCGTAGGTGCCGATCTTGTTGGCGATGTCGCCGTTGAGGCAGACGCGGTCAGCACCGGTGATCACCAGGTCGATCTCTTTCTTCCAGAAATAGTAGCCACTGGCGCTGTCAGGAATGATGGCGTGCGGAATGCCTTCCTGCTCCAGTTCCCAGGCCGTGATCTTGGAACCCTGGTGGCGGGGCCGGGTTTCGCTTACATACACAAAGATGTCGCGGCCCTTGCGGTGGGCCAGCCGCACCACGGCCAGCGCGGTGCCCCAATCCACGGTGGCGAGGGCGCCGGCGTTGCAATGGGTGAGGATCCTGGCGCCCTGGGGGATCAGCGGCAGGCCCTGCTCTCCGATCAGGCGGCAATCTTCGGCGCTGCGGTTGGCGAATTCCTTCGCGGCCAGCAGAGCCACTCTGCGGGCGTGGGCCAGGTCCGGAATGAATTTGATGGTCTGTTCGTAAACGTAGTTGACGCCGCTTTGGAGGTCAACCGCGGTGGGGCGGGTGGCGATCAGCAGATCGTGGGCCTGGCGGATGTGGTTGCGGAAACGCTGGTCCGGAGCGTTCTTCGCCGCCAGGGCGAGGCCGAAAGCGCCCGCCGCTCCGATGGCCGGGGCTCCGCGCACATTCATGTTGCGGATGGCCTCCGCCACCTGGAGGTGGTCGGTGAACTCCATCAGGGTAAAATCCTGCGGTATCCTGTTTTGGTCTATCATCCGCAGGCGTCCGTGTTCCCACCAGACGCTGCGGTATTCGCGTCCGTCAACGATCATCGGCCGCTTTTTCCAAGGCAGCAGGGGCGGGACGTCGTTTGATGCGCGGGTAGGCCAGGCCTCCGCCAAGGGCCAGCAGGCTCGCCAGCAGCCCGATCAGGCTGAGGCTGACGCCGGTTTTATACGAGGCGGGAGCGAAAACCAGCTCCAGTTTGTGCGCTCCGGCGGGGATCTGCAATCCGCGCAGGATGTAGTTCGCGGCGTGGATGGGGATCTCTTTGCCGTCCAGCGTGGCCTTCCAGCCGGCGGGGTAGTAGATCTCGCTCAGCACCAGGAAGGCGGGCTTGTCGGAGTAAAGGTCGTAAGCCAGTTTGTGCATCTCCGCGGCGGTCTGCGTGACTCTGGCTGAATCAGGCGCCTGGATGCCGGGGAGGTCTGTTTCCACATAGGCAAGGCGGCGGGGGTCGAAACTTTCAGATCGCAGCAGCGGCAGGATGGAATCCGCCGGAGCCACTTTCCGCACGGAGTCCACGAACCAGGCCCGGGGCAGGGCGGTCTCGTTGCGGTAAACCGAGGTGCCGTCGAAGCCCTTGAAAACAGGGGTTAGCTTATTGTAGAATTGGTCCAGAGGCGGTGTATTAATAGTGAACAGGGAATCGTTAGGAAGTGGCTGAGGAAACACTAAGTACTTAGTTGAAAGCATATCAATCAGCGGAGTTGGTTTATCCACAGGGAACACCCCTTCTTTATCAGGATACATGCCTGTTAACATAACGTTTACTTCGCCAGTTATGCTCTTCTGTTGGTCTCCTTGAATATGTTTAAGCAAGTTGTCATATCGTTTCAGCTTGGCAGCTGAATAACCATTTATCGTTTGGTGGTAATATGCCCACTCGCCTGGAAATCTCTCATGTCCGCGTCCTAAATCTATTGGATAAATCCTGAAATTATCCTTATCTGTCAGCAGATACTCATCGTAGTCCTCTATATCAAACTTAGCTTGATACTGCTGCTGATCCTGCATGTTCTCGCTCTTAAGGTTTTTGCCAGTATAAATATAGAGGTCAACGAAAACAACAAAAGTTGTGAGCAGTATAAACGCTGTTTTGTTTAACTTTCGGATACTAGCTAAGTAGGCAAGACCCATGCTAATAGTTAAAAACAGCAAGCTTAGAATTCCGCTTTTATAAAGCATATCCAGTCGGATCTCTTTCAGCTCCTGTAGCTGGTAACTGGCGTTGTTCTGCGCATAAGTCGCTATTTGTTCAGCAGTTGCAAAGCTTAGTCCCTTAAAAATGCCTTTGGCAGATATTAACCAAACAATAAACAACGCACCGCAGGCCCAGAATACTTTTAGTATATTCTTGGACCATTTAGAGTTTAATTGTGCGGCGTTTTGAACAATCCCATCCAAACCGAGAGCTGCTAATATTACAGCATTAACCTGAACCATAGTCAGAATCATCGATGGCACTCTGAATTTATTGAAATAGGGCAGATACTTCATGAATATATTTGACAACCAAGGCGTTGCACTGCCGAATGACATTATCATAAACACAAACGAAGACGCGCATAGAAAAATTGCCAACCTACGATGCTTCTTATAGAAGAGAGGAAACAACCCCAAAACCAAAACTGCCAAGCCGAAGTAATTATATATCTGTGTGCTCGGCATATAACCCCAGTAGTTGTTAACTCCTTGTCCATTTTCCAAGTGAGCCACTCCACCGTAAAAGTCAGGAATGATCAAGGTAAGTATCTCTAGCGGATGGAAACTCCAGCCTTGGGCATAGCTTGTTTCCAGGCCTGCGCTGCCGCCGCGTTGGGTGAATTTGCTGTATTCCATCGTGCTCAGGTAGGGGTTCAGCACCGCCAACAGGGTCAGCCCCACCGCCACCACGGCCAGGGCGGTGAAGAGCCAGAAGCGTTTATGGTCTTTGGCGCGGATGCTTTCCGCCAACTGCCAGAGCCAGTACAGACCTAGGAACAAATAGAGGTAATAGCTAATCTGGGGATGGTTTTCCCGCAGCTGCACGATCAGCGCGGTGGCCAAAAACCCCAGGCTGAGCAGTCCGGGTTTCTGGCGCAGGCGCATGAAGGCCCAGATCACCCAGGGGATGTACATGATGGCCCGGAATTTGGTGTTGTGGCCTATCTCCACCAGTCCCAGCCAATGGCAGGAAAACATGAAGGCCACGGCGCCGAAAAAGCTGGTCCAGACGTCCAGTTTGAGGAACCGGAGCAGTAAAAACATCCCCAGCGCGCCGATGAAGAGCAGGAAGATGCGCCAGTTGATCAGCTTGTCTGTGAGCCGGGAAATGTTTTCCAAAAAGGGCCAGCGGTTCGGGAAGGAGATCATGTAGGCGGGCATGCCGGAAAACATGCTCTGGGTCCAGAGGGCATTGTCCGTATGGTTTTCGTTGTATTCGATGATCTTGTTGGCCGCGCCCTGCCACTGCGAGATGTCCGAAGCCTGCGGGGTTTTGCCGCCGAAGGCCACCGGGAAATAGAGCAGGCTGACGCACACCAGCAGAAAGCCCATCAGCGCCCAGGGCAGCCAGGGCTTGTGCGTCAGGATATCCATCCAGTTGGAAGTCTCCGCGGCCGCGGCCACCTGCTTGTGGTGCTTCGCCAGTCCCGCCCGGATGTCTTTGGCGTGGGGGGCAGGCTTGCTTCCGCCTTTATGCTGAATTTTGGGGTTGACATTTTTCTTGGCCATTTTATCCTCAATTCAAAGATGATTTTTTCACCAGAATTGCGCCGCCCCTATCGGTCAAGCACAAAATGCGGCGGCTGGCGCCAAAAGGGAGACAGACAATGGTTTTCGAGTTTCGCAAGAGGATCTACGGTTTCGAGTGCGACATCTACGGGCACCTGAACAACGCCAACTACCTCCAGCTGCTGGAAAGCGCGCGCTCCGAGGCCATGATCGGAATGGGCATGTCCGTGGCCCGGATGCGGGAGCTCAACCTCCAGATCTTCATCCGCAACTTCACCCTGGATTACCGCCTGGCCATCGAACATGAAGACATCGTCATCATCAAAAGCTGGTTCGACGACATGAACCGCGTGAAAGGCCACTGGACGCAGCGGATCTACAATTCCCGCGGCGAACTCTGCTTCGAGGCGCAGATGATCGGCGTCTTTGCCAGCGGCGGCAAGGCACGGCGTCTGCCTCCGGAAGTGTGCGAACTCTTTTTGTCATACCTGGAACCTCCCGCCGCGGAATGAAGCGGGGATAAATGGAACGCGGATGACGCTGATCAAGAAAATCCGCATAATCAGACATATCCGTTGAATCAGTAGGGAAACTCATTTCTCTGTGTCTCCCCACCTCTGTGCCCTCTGCGTTGAAACCCAACCCCCACCACTGAATATGAGCATTGAATTATAATACTTTACAAAATCAGCCCGGAAAAAATCCTGACTTCAGTTAAATCAATTTAAGGAATCCCCACTTGTTAAACTTCACCGATATCTCCCTTCCCGAGCCACTGCTCAGAGCAGCCGCCAACCTGAATTACATAAGCCCGACCCCGATCCAGGCTTCCACGATCCCCTGGCTGCTGGAAAACGATGGCGACCTCATCGCCCTGGCCCAAACGGGCACAGGCAAGACCGCCGCGTTCGGTTTTCCCATCCTCAGCCAGACCGACATAGAAAAACCCTGGGTGCAAACCCTCATCCTCTGCCCCACCCGCGAACTCTGCCTGCAGATAAACAGCGATTTCAACGCCTACGCCAGCTTCATGCCCCGCCTGAAAACCACTGCTGTCTATGGCGGCGCTTCCATCCAGAAGCAGAAAGACGCCCTCAAAGCCAAACCCCAGACCGTGGTGGGAACTCCCGGACGCGTGCTGGATATGATCAAGCAGGGCGCCCTCAAGATCGAACAGATCTCGCGCCTGGTGCTGGATGAAGCGGACGAGATGCTCAATATGGGCTTCAAGGACGACCTCTTCGAGATCATGAGCCACGCCCCGGCCGACAAGCAGATCCTGCTCTTTTCCGCCACCACCACCCGGGAGGTGGCCAAGCTGGCCAGCACTTTCCTGCGCGAGCCCCACCGCATCAGCGAAGGCAACGAACAGCAAGGCGCCGAGAACATCCAGCATTTCTTTTACCGGGTGCACGCCCGGGATAAATATCTGGCCCTCAAACGCATCGCCGACATGAACCCCAAGATCTACGGCATCGTCTTTTGCCGCACCCGCACCGAAACCCAGGAGATCGCCACCAAACTCCAGCACGACGGCTACAACGCCGACGCCCTCCACGGCGACCTCAGCCAGGGCCAGCGCGAACTGGTGATGAACCGCTTCCGCTCCAAATACGTGCAGCTCCTCATCGCCACCGACGTCGCCGCCCGCGGCCTCGATGTGGACGACCTCACCCACATCATCAACTACCATCTGCCCATGGAGCCGGAAATCTACATCCACCGCTCCGGGCGCACCGGCCGCGCCGGCAAGAGCGGGGTCTCCATCAGCATCATCCACCCCCGCGAAAGTGCCGCCCTCAAGGCCGTGGAAAAGCGCCTCAACCGCGAGATCGTCTATTCCCCCGTGCCCACCGGACGCGAGATCTGCGAAAAACAGCTCTTCAACTTCATCGACGTTGTGGAACGCGTGGAAGTGGCCACCGCGGAGATCGAGTCCTTCTTGCCCAACGTCTATAAGAAACTCGGCTGGATGAGCCGCGAAGAGCTGATCCAGCGCTTCGTCTCGGTGGAATTCAACCGCTTCCTCAGCTATTACAAAGACAGCGCCGACCTCACCCAGGCCACCCAGCGCCAGTCCCCCCGCGATAACGCGCAGGTGGTCTTCAAGACCTTCAGGCTGGCCGTTGGCCGCCGCTACGGGGTTACCAAACGCGATCTGATGACCTTCATCAACCGCCTCAAGATCGCCCGCAGCATCGAGATCGGACGCATCAACATCGCCGAGGGCCACACCCTCATCGAACTCGACGGCGCCTACGAAAGCCAGATCATGAAAGCCTTCGCCCGCAACAACTACAACGGCGAAGCCATCAACGCCTCGGTGCAAACCTCCTCCCGGGATGACAGCCCGGCCCCGGAACGCGAGCAGAAATATGCCCGCAAAACCCCGGCCAAACCTTACGGCGACCGCAACGAGGCCCATTCCCGCTCCCGGGACGACAAACCCGAACGCAAATACGGCAAAACCCGGGACGACAAACCCGAACGCAAATACGGCAAACCTCAGGGCGAAAAACCCAAACGCGCCTACACCAAAGCGCCCAAGGGCATCACCACCGCCAAAAAGGCCTACGCCGGCCCCGGCAAAACCCCGGCCAAACGCAAAAAAACCAGCTCCCGGGACGCCTGACCCCTCCGCGGGCAGCCTCCCCTCTTCGGTACGGCCCCGAGCCGTCAACAGGACCCGTGCGCGGGTTTTTGCAAGGATAAACAATGCACAAGATAAAAAACATGGCCATCATCGCCCACGTGGACCACGGCAAAACCACCCTGGTGGACGCCATGCTCCGCCAGACCGGCGTGTTCCGCAGCAACGAAGCCGTGGTCGAGCGCGTGATGGATTCCAACGCCATCGAAAAAGAGCGCGGCATCACCATCTTTTCCAAATGCGCCTCCCTCACCTACAACGGCTACCGGATCAATCTGGTGGATACCCCCGGCCACTCCGACTTCGGCGGCGAGGTGCAGCGCATCATGAAGATGGTGGATTCCGTGCTGCTGCTGGTGGACGCCTTTGAAGGCCCCATGCCCCAGACCAAGTATGTGCTCAAAAACGCTCTGGACCTGGGCCTCAAACCCATCGTGGTGATCAACAAGATCGACCGCGCCAACGCCCGTCCCCACGATGTGCTGGACATGATCTTCGAACTCTTCCTGGAACTCAACGCCCAGCCCGAACAGCTGGATTTCCCCGTGATCTACGCCTCCGGCAAGGACGGCTACGCCATCGCCGAGATCGGCGACCCCGCCCTGAACATCTTTCCCCTGCTGGACCTGGTGATAGACAAGGTCCCCAACGCCAGAGGCGACCGCCAGCGCGGCTTTCAGATGCTGGTTTCCGCCATCGAGTATGACCAGTATCTGGGCAAGCTCGGCACCGGCAAGGTCCACAGCGGCACCCTCCGCCCCGGCGACGAAGTGCTGCTGATCAAACGCGACGGCGGCCAGCTGATCTACAAGGTCACCAACCTCTTCAACTACCACGGCCTCCACAAAAAAGAGATCAAACTTGCCCACGCCGGCGACATCGTCACCATCGCCGGACTGGAGCGCATCGACATCGGCGAAACCGTCTCCACCAAAGACAATCCCGTCCCCCTGCCCAGCATCAGCATCGACGAGCCCACCATCGCCGTGGAATTTCTGATCAACAATTCACCTTTCATGGGCCGCTGTGGCAAATGGCTCACCTCCAGCAAGATCTGGGAACGCCTGCAGAAAGAGCTGCAGACCAACGTCTCCCTCGTGGTGGAGAGGACTGGCTCCGCGGACACCTTCGTGGTGAAGGGCCGGGGCGAATTGCAGCTGACCATTCTGATGGAAAACATGCGCCGCGAGGGCTATGAGTTTCAAATTTCCAAACCCCGCGTGCTCTTCAAGGAAGTGGATGGCAAACTGCTGGAACCCATGGAACTGGCGGTGGTGGAGGTAAGCCAGGAATTCGTGGGCGCCGTGATCGACATGATGGGTGTCCGCAAAGGCGAACTGGTGAGCATGACCCCCGCCGTGGACGGTTATGCCCGCCTCGATTTCAAGATCCCGGCCCGCGGCCTCATCGGCTGCCGCAACGAATTTCTCACCGAAACCCGCGGCACCGGCATCATGACCCAGTGCTTCTGCGGCTATGAACCCTTCAAAGGCGAGATCAGCGGCTCCGCCCACGGCTCGCTGGTGGCGCTGGAGACCGGCACCGCCCTCGGTTATTCCCTGAACGCCTTCCAACCCCGCGGAACCTTCTTCATCCATCCCAACACCGAGGTTTACGCCGGTATGGTGGTGGGCCAGCACAGCAAGGAAAAAGACCTCGTGATCAACGTCTGCCGCGGCAAAAAACTCACCAACAACCGCGCCGCAGGCAAAGATGACGCCATCAACCTCATCCCCCCGCGTGTCTTCAGCCTCGAACAGGCCATGGAATACGTGGGCGACGACGAACTGCTGGAAATCACTCCGGACAGCATCCGCCTGCGCAAAAAGATACTCCACCACACCGACCGCAAACGCGCCGAAAACGCGTCCTGAGAAAGCTTTCCGCGTCCGGGCGGGCATGATTCCTTACATTTGCCTCTTAGTTCGGCAGGGCGGAGGCTTATCATCCGGGCGACACCATAATTTCCTTGACGGCGATTCGCCATCACAGAAAATGACGTCCAAAAAATCAAAGGAGGTAATCGCGATGCGCCGGAAGAGTTGATCCTGTAACAGCTCTCGCGTTGTGATCACACCCCTTTTTCACAGATCCCATCGAGCTGTTGCTGCCCATCCCAAGATCAAATCACAGGAGAAACCCATGCAGTTCATTCAGCTCAACACCATCCACTACACCTACCCGGACCAGTATCAGCCCGTCCTCGCGGGCGTAAGCTTGGTGGTCGCCGAGGGGGAAAAGATCGCCCTGATCGGCAAGAACGGCTGCGGCAAGACCACCCTGCTGCGGATCATATTGGGTGAACTATCCCCCACACGAGGCCGCATCAGCTATCCAACCTCTCGCCCCACAATATCTTATCTTCCCCAGGACATCCGCGTCTCCGCGCCCCTCAGCGTTCGCGATTTTCTGCTGCAGGTTCGGCCCCGGCAATTTGAAATGCTCACCCGGATCGATACTCTGTCATCCGCGGAGAATCTCTCCCCTTCCGCCGGAATCGAGCTGGCCTCTCTCTGGCAGGAATACAACGATCAGAACACGGCGGACTGGGAAAACGAGGTCCATTCCATCCTCCTCGAGCTGGATTTGCTGCCGCTGGCGGAACAGCGATGCGCCACCCTCTCCGGCGGCGAATCCACCCGCCTCCAACTGGCGGCCCTGCTCCTGGAAAAACCTGATATTCTCATCCTGGACGAACCCACCAACCATCTGGACTCCGAACAGCTGCTCTGGTTCGAGGACTGGATGCTGGACTATGGCGGCGCCGTCCTCTTTGTATCCCACGACCGGGTTTTCATCGACCACACCGCCACCAAAATAGCCGAACTGGAGGCCGGCCAGCTGGAGCTGCGTGCCGGGAATTACCAGAGCTTCGTCCGCGACAGGCAGCAGCTGAAGGACCACCAAATGGTGCAATACCGCGAACGCCAGCGCCTGCTGCGCCAACTGTGTGAAGCCAGCCGGAAAAGACGGGCCTGGGCCTCCTCCTTTCAGAAGGAAACCCGCGGCGAGGGCGGCGGCCACGTTTTCGAGCTGATCACCAACCCTGCCCGCACCCAGATGCAGCAGGCCCGCAACATCGAAAACCGCATCAAAATGCTCACCGAGCGGTATCCGGTGGAAAAACCCCATCAGGACAAGCTTCGCCACCTCGCCTTCGAACAGGTCCAGGTGGCCGACCGGGAGCTGATCAACGTTGCTGGGATGGGCTTTCGCTATCAGGAAAGCTGGATCTTCCGCGATTTCTACCTCCACCTGAATGGCGCGGAAAAACTCTGGCTGGCCGGTCCCAACGGCAGTGGCAAGACCACCCTGCTGCGCCTTCTGCAGGGATCGCTGGACCCCTGCGAAGGATCGATCTCCCGCGCCAATCGCCTGCGGATCGGGTGTTTTGAACAGGACCTCAGCCGGTTTGATCCCCATGCTTTGGTGCTGGATTTCCTGAAAGCTTCTGGCAAGGAGGAAAGCCAGATACGCACCCTCATGGGCTGCATAGGCCTGAAGACAGACCTGGCCTTTGCCCGGACAGGCAGCCTGTCCTGGGGCGAAAGGGCGAAGTTGCAGCTTCTTAGGTTGCTTCTGGCCGAATACAATGTTCTGCTGCTGGATGAGCCCACCAACCACCTGGACATCCGCAGCCGCGAAATGCTGGAGGAATCCCTGGATAACTTCACTGGGGCCATGGTCTTCGTTTCCCACGACCGCGCCTTCATCAGCAGGCTGGCCACACGCAAGGTGGAACTATCCGAAGCCCCCGGCCTGAGATCTTGACTCCATGGCGCCTGTCCCTCTGCTTTCCCAATAAACCTGGCCTTTGTTCCGCGAAGCCTCAGAAGCTCAACAGAGGTAAACAACCCCGCCTCGCGCGGGGTGCGGGACTATAGGCGGGGGTCCGCCGTACATCATCACCCCCTTGGCTTGAAAGAGAGCCGAAAGTTGCCCAGCTGGCGGACATCAAGCAGTTCGCCCAAAAGCTTCGCCTGTTCACCCCCTGCCCGCCTCCGCCTCACCTCCCCCCGGCCAGGCAGGAGCTGAGGCGGAGGTGTTCAGGAAGTGAATACGGGGTGTGATAAGGGCGGATCACAGGAAATTCTTCTTGACAAAATAATGAATTACCTTCATTTGAGAGTTGAGCTAGTGTTGTTTGTCCAGCTGAAAAACAGCGCCGGCAAGGCTGTACTTTTAGCCGCGAGGAGTGAGTCATGAGAACGTTTTTGTTGTTTGTTTTTTTGCTCGGATTGGTGGCGGCGGGGGCGGATCCGCTGGAGAAAAATGAGTATTTGGCAGAGGGCGGCGCGGACCAGCGGACCACCAACACCTGGGACGGGAGTTCCGGGACCGACTGGTACACCGGGGCCAACTGGAGCCTGGGACACGTGCCCGCCACAACTGAGGACGTGGTGATCCCCCAGGTGACCAATAACAACTTTCCGGTGCTCGCCGGACTCGCGACCATCAATTCCCTCACCATCAATTCCGGGACCAGGACCACGCTGGCCGTGACCACCGGCACCCTCACCGTCCAGAACTACTTCAACTGCTACGGAAACCTCACCATGACCAGCAGTTCCGGGTCGATCACCGTGAAAGGGAACCTGACGTTTGGCAGCGGCGCCACCACCACCTTCACCGCCAACGCCACGGTGAACGTCTGGGCTGACCTGAACTTCCAGAGCGGCTCTGCTGTGGGCATGAACAACGGCACGATCAACCTGGCCGGAGGGATCACCTATTCCTACGTCAGCGTGAACCAGTCCGGGGCCACCGTGCATAATCTCAGCGTGAACAAAGTGTCTCCCTACGCGGCAATCATCTCACCTTCCTCCACCTATCCGCTGACCATAAACGGAGCCCTGACGGTCAACAGCGCCTTTGCCCACGATTATGCCGGCACCACCATCCTGAAGGGGGACCTGAACGTGGGCAGCGGGGCCTCCTTCGGCCTCAACGCCGGGACCATCTCCCTGGAGGGGAGTTACAACGCCCTCATCAACACCCCGAACACCGGCCACTATTTCAACCACCTAACCATAAACAAAGCCAGCGGCTACAGCGCCACCCTGCTTTCCGACATCTGGGTGAAGGGCAACCTCAGCATCCAGTCCGGAACTTTCAGCGCTGTCTATACCTCCGTTTCCCACAACATCAAGCTGGGCGGAAACTGGAGCAACACCACCGGCCCCGCCGCCTTCACGGAGGGATACGGTTCCGTAACCCTGAACGGAACGGGGGTTCAGTATCTGAGCACAGAGAACTTCGCAACCCTGATCCTGAACAAAAGCGCCGGCTGGATGAGCATCCTGGCAGGAACAGCGGTCCAGTGCGCCAGTTACGATTGGGTGGCCGGTTCCTACGAAGTTCAGGGCGGAAGTTTCACCACCTTGGACCTGGTTGATCCCGGCATCTGCGGCACCATCCTCCTCAACGGCGGAACGATCAACTATTCCCAGGATTCCGCCGCCGGCTCCTATGTGGACCTGCGCGGCAGCCTGAGCATCTACAACGGCAGCTTCACCGTCAGCGGCGGTAACGGGCCCAGCTATTTCGGCCGGGGAACCGCGGCCATGCTGTATCTGGCCTCCTCCGGGGTGTTGGATTTCCAGAGCGTGGGGATCATCATTGCCAACGGCTACAGCTTCACGGAGAACATCGTGGGCGGAACCATCCGCACGGCGGAAAGGTTCATCTGCGACCGCTACGATTTCACCCCCTCCGGCGGGACCGTGGAGATGTATGGCAGCGCTAGCTGCGAGTTCCGCACTGCCAGCGGCAGCCATCTGCGCAACCTCACCCTCAACAAGGCCTCTGCCGCGGTGGTCTCCGCCATTGGCCCCATCCAGATCAACGGCACACTGAAGCTGGAGTCCGGAACCTTCAGCCTGGCCTCCAGCGTGGCCCTCACCTGCGCCAGCTACGACTGGGCCGGCGGCGGCTACATCCTTAACGGCGGCACCTTCACCGCCAACGACCTCGCCGATCCCGGCATCTACGGCAGCATTACCCTCAATTCCGGCACCATCAACTATTTTCAAGATAACGATCCCAGCTCCTATATGGACCTCTGCGGCAATCTAACCATCCGGGGCGGCACTTTCAACCTGTATGGGGGCTATCCGGACGCCTGGCTTCCCGGCAGTCCCGACGCCGTGCTGGACATGAGTGCCGGCACGCTCAATTTCGCGAGCCAGGGAATCGTGGTGAACTCTGCCTCCCCCATTGGCTCCCAGATAACCGGCGGCACCATCCGCACCACCGGCAGATTCGAGGTCACCGAGGCTGATTTCGCCCCCGCCGGCGGGCTGGTGGAGCTTTACGGAGACGCCTCTTCCTACCTGTACATGGAGGAGGGCAGCAGCTTTTACGAACTTAAGGTCAATAAAAGCTCCAGCTCCGCTACCGTGGGCGTTAACGGGCATCCGGCCACCCGGGGGAATTTTTATCTGCACGGAGGCACTTTCAACGCCCCGCCAAGCATGACCGTGGGCGGAAACTGGTACAAACTGGACGGGACGGTCTTCAACCCCGGCACTGGATCGGTTTACTTCAACGGCACCGGGATACAGACCGTGGGCGGGAACAACACCTTTCTGCATGTGATCGACGCGAACACCCACAGTCTTTTTCTCGACAGCACCAACGCCATCTCCGGATTCCTGATCGTCAGCAACAATGTTACCGCCATGGGGGCCTGCACCATTAACCAAGCGGTGGTTGCCAACCCGGCCGCAAGCCTCTGTTTTGCCAACAACCACAGCTCGGTGATCTCCTCCTACGAAGGCTGGGGCACGCTCAAGTGCCTTGGCCCGGGAACCAGCGTCACCATCTCCGACCTAGCCCAGAACGGCCTTTACGGCTCCTTCATCGCCGACGGAGGACATCTGGAGATCCACCAGGACAGCGCCTCCCACTGCGAGGTAAACGGCGACATCACCATCCTGAACAGCGGTATCATGGACATCTTTGGCGCTGACACCCACGTTTACCTGGCCTTGAACGGCAACGTCAATTTCACCATGGACACCGGTTATTTCATCATCCGCGACCAGGGATTGAGGATATCCGCTTCCGCCTACTCCTGCAATTTCAACATCAGTGGCGGCACCATCGGCTGCGCCGGCACCTGGTATGACGAACGGGGGACCTTCGACCCCAGCGCTGGGGTGGTGATGTTGACCGGCCCCCAGGATTGCGCCATTATCACCCACATCGACAGCTGGTTTCACCAACTGCGGATCGATAAACCATTCACCCGTTCCAGCGAGGACCCTGATGCAGCAGCAAATCCGGGCCAGCGCTCCGGCAATGTTTCGATCAACTCCTGCACCGTGCGGGGCGGTTTTCTGATCGATGACGCCAACGTGGTCACCCTCTGGGGCGCCCTCAACTGTGTGAACGGAGGCGACGTGGCGATATACGCGGGAGTGCTGGAACTGGGGCATCAGTCCATGTACACTTCCGGCGACATACACGTGAGCGGCACCCTCAAGGTTGACAGCGGAGCCACTTTACACATTGCTCACGGCAAGGCGCTGAACGTGTATTACGGCGGAGCTTTGGAAGTGGTGGGAGAGATCGGCAATCCCGCGACGATCACCCACAACCAGATCGGTTTCTATGCCCTGAACATAGAGAACGGGGCTGTCATCGCCCCTTACGGCGCCATCTTTGAATACATGGACGAGCAGGGGGTCAACGTCAAACCCGGCGCTCTGGTGGACGACTGGTACAAGTTCGATCACTGCGTGTTCCGTTTTGGTGCCAGCGACGGGACCCTGCTCACGCTGGGCAACAACCAGTCCCTCAATATTGTTGGCGCCTCCTTCCCCTCCATTGCCAGCGGTTGGCCCCGCAACGTTCACAAAAGCGCGGACCAGGGCTTCATCGTATTCTATGATTACAGCGGCGGCTTCAGCGGCTCTCTCTATGAAAACGACCCCTACAACCGGATCGAATGGGACGGCGAGACCCTGCCTCCGGTCCAGGACCTGTCCATCGTCTATCTGCCGGCCGAAAACCTGATCCACCTCCAGTGGACCTATCCCCAAACGGTGGACCGCTTCCGCGTCTGGCGCTGCGCCACTCCGGACGGCGTTTTCGAGGACATGGGCTACAGCACCGGCGACGTCTGGTTTGAGACCCCCGCGGGAAACAGGTATTTCTACCGGGTGACCGCCGAGCGGGATTGAGGTTTCTGTTGCCAACAGACGATGTCCGGCGGATATAAGCGCCGGCCACTGGTCCTGTACTCCTCCGATACCATGCCGGCCGTCAAAGCTGACGTTTCCACGAATGACCATTTCACGCTTGCTGGAGACTTGTGGCCTTCCCGAAAAAAAAGCCCCGGAACTTTTCCGGGGCCTTTGTTTTATCCGAGGTAAGAATGGTTATTTCACTATCAGCATCTTCTTCGTCTCATTCAGGGACTGGGTGCTGAGTTTATACAGATACACTCCGCTCACGCAGCGGTTGCCGTTGTTGTCCAGGCCGTTCCAGTGGATCTCGCGGCTGCCTTCGCCCACCTCAAAGGTTCTCACGAGGCGGCCCTGGCTGTTGTAGATGCTCACGGTGCCGTGATCGCCGGCTTTGATGTCCACCGTGAAGCTGGTGCCGGCCTTGAAGGGATTGGGATAGGCGTTGCCCAGCAGGTTCTGGGTGGGCAGTTCCGGAATGTCCTGTCCGCTCACCGTGGCGCTCACGGGCCCGAAGAACTGCGAGGCGTTCACGTTCACCCCTTCCAGCCAGTAGTAATAGGTGGTGTTGGTTTCCACTTCGTGGTCCTCGTGTTCATACACGGTCTGGGTGGAGGTGTTGGTGGCGCCGATCAGGATGGGCGTGATGTTCAAGGCGTTGCCGAGTTGGCTGGTTTCAGCCCGGTAAACCCTGTAGCCAAGCATGTCGGTCTCGGATTCGGTGGTCCAGCGCAGGTCCACAAATCCCTCCGCGCCTGTGGTGGCGGTGAAGGAACTCAGTTCCACCGGCGTGGTGCCGGGATAGCCGTTGAAGAAGATCGACTGGTTGGTGGTTATATTCGGTACCGTCTGGGTGGGAGGCATCCAAGTATAGCCATCCAATTCAACCCAATAAGTGCTGGTGGTGCCGGTGGCCTGGGAAATGTGGTTGGGAGTGGTCAAACTTGTGCTGAACCCGTCCTTGTAAATGAGGGCGCCCTGGGGATTGGAGTCCACATACACGTTGTAGCCGCTGATAAAGGTTCCGGCGGAGATGAAGATCCAGGTATCGTAAACGGAGTCTGAATAGTCAGCGACCGCCAGTTTGATGTGGTTGGTAACTCCGGGGGTCACGGTGGCGTTGATCGCGATGGGTATGGTGAAACCGTCGCACTGGATGTCGTATGTTCCCGGGTAGGGATAGTTGCTCACATAGTAAGGCTGGTTGATGGTTTGATTGATCGTGCCGATGGAAATGGGAGTGGTGGTGCCGGGGATGAGGGCGATGTTCACGCCATTGAGGAAAAAGCCAAACACATCGTAATAATCGATGTACTCTTCATACTCCTCGGATCCCATCACGAAAGTGAACTGCAGGTTCTCGGTCTGGGGGATGAAATCGAACTCCAATATGCAGGCATCGTTAGTTACGCCGCCACCAACCAGAACGCTCAGGTCCGCGTCCCCCGCGAGGCCATTGCCTTGCGAGGCATTATCCGAGTTGTTTGGACCTTGGGCAAGCGTTGCGGCTCCGCTGGACAGGATGATGCCTTGATTGATCCCGATCCCCGCCTGGGTTCCGCTGGTATAAACACCTGCGGCGATGCTGGCGCCGGTGTAAACGATGTTGGAGGTGGTAACGCCGCCACCCACCAGGTTCTGCACCAAGTCAGAGGCGGTCACACCTCCGGTCATGTCCGTCACGCTGATGGTCGCTCTCTGTCCGGACGCCGGCAGAGGTGTGTTGGGTACCGATCTGCCTTCAGCGAACATGAGGCCAGGCCCCAGCAGCAGCACAGCGATAAGTAAAACCAAATGTGCTTTCTTCATCTTGTTTCTCCTCTTTTTCTGGCGATCTGGATCAGACCGCCAGGGTTGACCGGGTCCCCCCGAAAACCGGAGCGGAAGTGAATGCATCTCACCTCTGAACGCGGCAGGGGATCCCGAAACTCTTTTCAGACGCCGCTTTCATGGCATCTGAACCCATAAATAACATCTGCGTGAAAGTATAACTTTCCAAACCTTAGGTTCATCTTTATGGGGCGTTTATTCTGTGTCAAGCAAAAATAATGGGGAATATCCTCATGTTTTCCCCGATTTCGCGGAGTTTGTGGATTGATTTCAACAGCGACCCTTCCGCCAGTGATCCAACCATATACCAATTGCGTAAGATAGGGCTTTCAATACTTGTGCCTTGGGCAAGTGTTTCCGCTTTGTTCACCTGGCAGGGATTCCGCCCGAACTGGATCGACCCGCCTGCCTTGAAAGAGCAGGTATCCCGGAACGCTCCGCCCCAGAGCTTCTCCTGCCCGCCCCTTGCCCGCCTCCCCTTCAGTTCCCGTTCAGACAAGGGGAACTTAGGGGGAGGCGTGCGGGAAGTGAAGGGGAGGCGGCCAAGGGGGATTACCCAACACGCCCGGCGTGTGTCATTCCGGAAGGCGGGGGTTTCAACCAAAGACGGAAGGCGGTGGCTTCAGCCACCGTTTTCGCCAGTCTCCGCCGAGGAAAGACGAAGTCCGGCGCTTTCAAGCTCCGGAAGACAACCAGATTCTCTACAATTCCAGAGCAATGTTCCGGGATCAGGCCGGCGGTTAAAACCGCCGGAGATCGTCTGGGGCTGAACCGCCCGGGATATCTGCACGGTGGCTGAAGCCACCGCCTTCCGTCTCTCTTAACCTGTTCAGAGGCGCTATTTCATCATCTGCCGGCGGTTGTAATCTATCATCAGGCCCAGCTGTTTGCGAAACGCATCCACCTCTTCCTGTTTGTGTTTGCGCACCGGATAGTAGTGGATCACGCCTTTGCAGATCACGCCCAAATGCCTGATATCCCTGATCATCAGGATCAGCAGGGTTCCCATAGCAAAGCCGAAAAATGCAAGTAAATACATTTCGGATTGACCCTCGTCCAACCCTATTGCAATCATTGCCAGCCCGAAAAACCCGAAGAGCACACCCACCAGGATCCTCAGCAGCAGCATGCTGCGCACGCTATAGCTGGACCCAGTGAGGTCGTAGACGTTGAAATCCTCATCCAGCCTGGCCATGCCCTGCCGGGGGACAAAAACCTTGCCCTTCACATACAGCCTCTTGTTGCTGAGAATCATTGCCCACTGGCCCCAGACCCCCGTGCTCAGAAAGCTGTTCAGATAGTTCTGCCCCAGGATGGCGTAGGCCTGTTCGTCCGCTTCGAAAAACAAACTGTTAACGTCTGCCATTTGTTTCTCCCATATAGTATTTTGGTGATTCCGAAGGGGCGGGACGGATCCTTGTCGCGGCGCTCGACCTGCCACCCCGGGATCATGTTTTTCATCGCTGACAGTTTTGGGATTTTTGTCAATAGTATTTTTCGGCGACCCTTTGTAAGGCATGAACCTGATCATTTGTTGTTTTTCTGGCCGGGATTCCGGGGCCCCTGTCGCTGGCGCGACCTCCCCGGAATGACAGGCTGGGGCTGGGAGGATGAGGGTTCTGCTGTAGCCGATGCTCCTGCGTCGATCGACTCCAGCCTCACCGCCCGGAATGACGGACACTTTAGCCCTATGTCCCCAAACTTGTCAATCCGTTCGATCCGTCAATCTTCATGAAAATCTCTCTGTTCCTCTGTGCCTCTGTTTTCAAAAACCCCTCCGCTATTACTTTGCTTTTACTCCGTGCGTTCTGTGTAAAAATCCCCCTCTGTTTGGATTTTCTTTTCCCCCTAAGACTCGGAATGAACCACCCCACGAACTCGCCGCGCTCGTTCGCGAGGACCCCTGAACCCAGGACCACCTAACAAGCTAAAGCGTATGTTACAACAAAGCCCCGAGGCCTTTTGGTCGACGAGGACGTCGACCTTCCTGGTCGATCCTCTGTTTTTCTCTGCCCGTCTCTGCTTTTGCTCTGCTTTTACTCCGCGCCCTCTGTGTTAAAATTCCCCTCTGTGTCTCCCCATCTCTGTGTCTCTGTGTTGAAACATTTTCTCTGTTCCTCTGTGCCTCTGTTTTCAAAAACCCCTCCGCTTTTACTTTGCTTTTACTCCGCGCCCTCTGTGTTAAAATCCCCCTCTGTGTCTCCCCCCCCTCTGTGTCTCCCCCTCTCTGTGTCTCTGTGTTAAAAAACATTTCCCCTTGACACAATACCCCCCTCCCAAAGTTTTGCGTCTAAATCTAGAAAAAAAGGTGGTGATTTGTTTGCCGACAGTAGTTTCCAAAGAGAATGAGTCCTTCGATTACCTGTTGAAAAGGTTCAAGAAGAAATGCGAGAAAGCCGCGATCCTCTCCGAGATCAAGAAGAGACAGGCCTACGAGAAGCCCAGTGTGCGCAGAAAACGCGAAGACAACGCTTCCAAACGCAAAATGCTCAAGATCCAGCGCAGAATGCAGCGCTACATGAGGTAGCCCCGGGCATTTCCCGCCATCCCACCACCTGAACCGTTTGCAACAGGGATTCGTCCCTGTTTGCTTTTTTATTTGCCATTAAAAGAGGTAAATCATGGGTATCATCGACTGGCTCATCCTGATCGGGCTGGCCCTGGCGGCCTTTCAGGGCTTTCGCAGGGGCCTGGCGGCCACGCTGGTCCGCATCGGCGCGGCCATCGCGATCTTTCTGCTCATCGGGCAGGTTTTTCCGTTGCTGAAAAACGGCCTGATCGAAAACCTCAAGCTGGGCCTGGTTCCGGCCACCCTGCTGGCCGCGCTGCTGATCATCGTGGCGGTGGCGGTGCTGGTGGGCATCATCAACCACATCTTCAAGAAAGTCCTCAAGGCCACCCGGCTTTCTGGCCTGAACAAGTTTCTGGGCCTGATCTTCGGCTTCCTGAACGGGCTGGTGGCGGTGATCGTGCTGATGGTGCTGCTGGACTACGCCCCGAAGCTCTCCACTCCCCTCAAGGACGGCGCCAAACACCCTGTTTACGCCGCCGTGGACACCTTCAAGGAAGATCTCTTCACCACCCTCAAGTTTGGGGAACGCGACCGCTTCCAGCAGATCAAGGCGAAGCTCAAAAAGGAAGACAACCAGCCCCAGAAGACGCAATGAACGCCCCGGAGCTATACGCGGACCTGGAATACGCCCGGCTGGCGGAACAGGTGGCCGCGCTCTGCCACAGCCAGCTGGGAAAGGACCTCGCCGCCGGCCTTGCCCCCCTGTCCGAAAGGAGGGTCATCGAGGCCTCGCTGCGCCTGGTGGGTGAGCTTCAGGAATGTCTGGAACACGGCCTGGAAAAGGACCTCAGCGATCTGGCCGACCTCGGCCCCCTCTTCCGCGAACCCCAATATTCCCTCTTTGCCTACGAGGAATTCCGCCTCGTCTGGCTCAACGCCCGCCTGGCCAGCGGGATCGCCGCCTCCGCCTCAGCCCTGGAATCCTTCCCCACCCTGCGCCGCCTCTGGCTGAAGGTCACCGCCCTGGACTGGATCTGCGAGCGCTTCGACCGCGTGTTCGATCCCGAGGGCGAGGTGCTGGATTCCGCGTCGCCGGAACTGGCCCGCATCCGCAAACGCCAGGCCTCCCTTCAGCGCGGGATTATGAAGACCATGCAGGGGATGCTGGGCGATCCCCGCCTCGAGGGCTATCTCCAGGACAAATTCATCACCCGCCGCGACGACCGCTATGTCCTCCCCGTGCGCGAAAGCGCCGCCCCTTACGTGCCCGGGATCGTGCAAAGCCAAAGCGGCAGCGGCTCCACCCTCTTCATCGAGCCCCAGTCCGTGGTGCCGCTGAACAACGAACTCCAGCTGCTGAAGCAGGAGGAAAAGCGCGAGATCTTCCGCATCTTCAGCGAATTCACCGCCCAGATAAAGGACCAGGAGAAGACCCTGCTGGCCAATCAGGAGGCGATGGCCGCCCTGGATTTCCGCTCTGCCTGCGCCAGATTGTGCCGCTTTCTGAAGGCCGAAGTGCCCCGGATAGTGGAACAGCCTGTCCTGAAGCTGCGCTCGGCCCGCCATCCCCTGCTCATCCTGCGTCTCGGCCGGCCCGCGGAAGTGGTGCCCTTCGATCTTGAGCTCGGCCAGGAAGCCGCCATCGTGCTGCTCAGCGGCCCCAACACCGGCGGCAAGACCGTGCTGATGAAAGCCGCCGGTCTGCTCACCCTGATGGCCCTCTCCGGCCTGCCCATCCCCGCGGATGCCGACAGCGAGATCGGCCTCTTCAGCCAGGTTTTTGCCGACATCGGCGACGACCAGAGCATCGAAAACGCCCTCTCCACCTTCAGTTCCCACGTGAGCAAGATCGGCCGGATGCTCGCCCAGGCGGATGCCAACAGCCTGGTGCTCATCGACGAGATCGGCGCCGCCACCGACCCCCAGCAGGGGTCCGCCCTCGCCCAGGCCATCCTGGAACGCTTCACGGACCTCGGCTGCAAGGCCATCGTCACCACCCACTACACCGCCCTCAAGATCTTCGCCGAAACCCATCCCGCCTGCCTCAACGCCTCCATGCAGTTCGACCTGAACAGCCTCACCCCCACTTTCCGCTTCGCCCCCGGGATCCCCGGCGACAGCTTCGCCATCGAGGTGGCCTCCTCCCTGGGCCTGCTCCCGGAGCTCATCGACCGCGCCAAAACCCTCAGCGGCAGCCAAAACCTCGAATTCACCGAACTCCTGAAGAAGATGCAGGCCGAAAAGAAGGCCCTCGGCCGCGCCTCCTACGAATATCAGCTCAAAACCCGCAACCTCGAGGCCAAACTGAAGGAACTGGAAGGCCGCGAAGGCGCCCTCGAAGCCGAGCTCAAACAGCGCAAACAGAAGTTCATCAAAGAGCTCCAGGGCGAGCTCATCGCCCAGCAAAAGCTTTACCAGCAGGAACAGGACAGCCTCCGCAAACTCGACCGGGATGAACGCAAAGCCCTTTCGGAAAGGAAATTGCATGAGATCTCCGGCAGATTGCAGGACATCCGCGAGGAACTGGCCGCGGCCGGAACCGGCAACCAGCCCAAAGCCCGCGACCCCCGGCCCGGAGACCGCGTCTGGCTGGCCAGTTTCGAAACCGAGGCCATCCTCCTGGAGATCCGCGACGGCAGCGCCAGCGTGGACATGAACGGCATCAGTTTCCGGGTGCCGGCGGAAAGCCTTTACCAGGCGCCCGACCGCCCCCGCGACCGGGATCCCCAGCCTCTGCCCACCACTCACGCCACCTACAGGGCCGCCACCGAGCTCAAGCTCCTCGGCCTCACTTTCGATGAGGCCCGGCCCCTGATCGACGAGTTTTTGGACAACGCCACCCTCGCCGGCCTCCACAGCCTCCGGATCGTCCATGGCAAAGGCACCGGCGCCCTCAGGGGCAAGGTGCGCGACTATCTGCAAAGGAAAAAAACGGTGCTCTCGCTCGACACGCCCGTCCCCGCCGAGGGCGGCAGCGGGGTCACCCTGGTGAAGATCTAGATGGATAACAGCCTCATCGAACAGGTCCGCCGCGCCAACGACATCGTTGACGTGATCCAGGGCTATCTGCCCCTCAAACACGCGGGCGCCAACTGGCGCGGGATCTGCCCTTTCCATCAGGATACCAACCCCTCCCTGAACGTGAGCCCCTCCCGCCAGATCTTCAAATGTTTCGCCTGCGGCAAAGCCGGAAACGTCTTCACCTTCGTGCAGGAATACGAAAAGCTCACTTTCTTCGAAGCGCTTAAAAAACTCGCCGCCCGCGCCGGGATCACCATTCCGGAATCCGACCGCACCAAAACCGTCTCCACCAAGCGCGACCAGCTGCTCCAGGTTTACACCACCGCCCGGGATTTCTACGCGGAAAACCTCTTCAAACACGGCCAGAAGGTGCTGGATTACCTCCAGAAACGCTCTTTCAGCCCCGCCACGGCCAAGTCCCTCGAGCTCGGCTTCGCCCTCGCCAGCGAAAAAGCCCTGCTCAACCACCTCCTCAAGGAAGGCCATTCCGTCTCGCTGCTCAAGGAATCCGGCCTCTTCGGCAACTATTCCGGAAACCTGGTGGATTTCTTCCGCGGACGCCTGATGTTTCCCATCCACAACAACATCGGCGAGGTGATCGCCTTCGGGGGACGCGTGCTGGAGGAGGGCGCCCCCGGCGGCAAATACGTGAACACCGCCGGCACCGAGCTCTACACCAAGGGCCGCGAACTCTACGGCCTCTTCAAGACCAAATACGAGATCTCCAAGGCCGAAAACGTGCTCATCAGCGAGGGCTATTTCGACTTCCTGCGGCTCTACGAGGCCGGCTTCCTCAATTCCGTGGCCTCCCTCGGCACCGCCCTCACCGACGACCAGGTCTGGCTGCTAACCCGCTATGCCACCCGTGCCAATTTGCTTTACGACGGCGACGCCGCCGGCATCAAGAGCGCCGTCCGCGCCGCCCTGCTCTGCCTCTCCAAAGGGCTCGAGGCCCACATCGTGGAACTGCCCAAACAGCACGATCCGGACAGCTTCATCCTCGCCGAAGGCCCGGACGCCCTTCGGGAAAGGATCGCCGCCGCCCGCAGCGTGATCCGCTTCCTGGCCGAAACCCCCTCCAAAACCCCCGCCGGCGAACGCGTCGACACCATCCTGGACGCCGTCCGCGCCCTCAAGGACCCCGTCCGCCGCGAACTGCTGGCCCGCGACATCGCGGAAGCCTTCGGCATCTCCAGCCGCGCCGTCTTCTCCAAGCTCCGCCGCACCACCGCCGCCCCCGAGGAACCCGCCCGGCTCTACACCGTGCCCACCCTCGAGGAACACGCCGAGGAGCGCCATCTGCTCATCCTCGCCCTCCAGGACCCCGAATCGTTCAATTTACTTGCCGAAACCCTTACACCGGATTATTTTGTGAATAGATCTTACCGCGAGCTCTTCAAATATCTGGCCGCCCACGTGGCCGCGGATGCCGTTGCCGAGCCCGCCAAACTTTTGGATAACATTGAAAATAAGGATTTAAGGGACCTCTTGGCAGACTTTCTCTTCGCCGACCTGCAGGACATGCGCTTCAGCGACGTCCTGAGCCAGGTGCGGATGCGCAAGCTCCAGCGCGACATGCTGGAACTCGACCGCAAGATCCTGGCCGACCCGGCCGACCTCTCTCTCCTCGCGGAGAAGAAAAAGCTCTCCCAAGCCTTCAACCGCCTCACTAAAAAAGTGGTGCGCGGCCTTCTCACCTGAGGGTCCCGCCTCGCAAGGAGCATTAATGATCACTTACAACGAATGCCTGAAGAAACTCGTGGAGCTGGGAAAAGACACCGGCTACATCACCTTTAAGCAGATCAACGACATTCTGCCCAGCAGCCCCTTCTTCCTGGACAAGGTGGACGACATCATCTTCGACCTCCGCCAGGACGGCATCGAGATCATCGACGAAACCGAAAAACGCCTCACCAAAGGTGCCTCCGTCCGCAAACCCGCCCCGCCCAAAAAATTCAAGACCAAACGCTTTTACGACGACCCCGTCCGCATGTATCTCCGCGAAATGGGCCGCGTCCCGCTCCTGGACCGCGAAGGCGAGGTCCGCGTGGCCCAGAAGATCGAAACCTACCAGAAGATGATCAACCAAAACGTCTTCAAATCCGGCTCCACCCTCCGCGAAATGTACAACTTCCTCCACCGCTACCGCGAACGCCGCGTCCGCCTCGACCAGATCTTCCGCGTGGACATCGGCACCTGGATCGATAAAAAACAGGACGTCCTCATCGTTGACCAGTTCCGCGACCTCCTCAAGGCCAACGACGCCGTCTTCGAAAAGATCGGCATCATCCTCGACAACTGCGACTACGACGACTCCGGAAACGCCTCCCGCCAGGAAGAGATCGACGCCCTCAGAAACCAGATCATCGCCAACTTCAACCTCCTCACCTACAACGAAAAGCTCATCAAACGCATGGTTTACCGCGTCCGCTCCCTCGTCGAACGCATCGAGGAAAGCTACAACAGCATCACCGACCTCACCCGCATCAAACGCTATACCATCGACGAGATCTGCACCTACGGCCGCCGCGCCAAAAAATCCGACGAGGATTACGAGGAAGTCCGCGCCGAAACCAAGATCGATCCCGAGGTCTTCATCGAAACCCTGCGCAAGATCAAAAACGCCCGCCGCAAGATCCGCCGCGTCGAGCTCGAAACCAAGATGACCGGAAACGACCTCGTCTTCCTCCTCCGCGAGATCGACCGCGCCGAACGCAACAAGGAAAAGGCCCAAAACGAAATGATCGAGGCCAACGTCCGCCTCGTCATCTCCATCGCCAAACGCTACAACAACCGCGGCCTCGAATTCCTCGACCTCATCCAGGAAGGAAACACCGGCCTCATGCGCGCCGTGGAAAAATACGACTACCGCAAGGGCTACAAATTCTCCACCTACGCCACCTGGTGGATCCGCCAGGCCATCACCCGCGCCATCGCCGACCAGGCCCGAACCATCCGCATCCCCGTCCACATGATCGAATCCATCAACAAGATCAACCGCACCGCCCGCCGCCTCCAGCAAAAACTCGGCCGCGACGCCTTCCCCGAAGAGATCTCCGAAGTCCTCGACATGCCCCTCGACAAGGTCAAATCCATCCTCTCCATCTCCAAGGAACCCGTCTCCCTGGACAAACCCATCGGCCACGACTCCGAAGACTCCATCCTCGGCGACTTCATCGAAGACCGCACCATCATCAGCCCCGAACGCCTCGCCGAACGCTCCCTCCTCAAAAAACAGGTCGATGAGGTCCTCAAAACCCTCACCACCCGCGAGGAACGCGTCATCCGCCTCCGCTTCGGCATCGACGACGGCTACCACCGCACCCTCGAAGAGGTGGGAAACATCTTCCAAGTCACCCGCGAACGCATCCGCCAGATCGAGGACAAAGCCCTCAAAAAACTCCGCCATCCCTCCCGCGCCGCCGTCCTCCAGCAATTCATGGACAATTTTAATGTAAAATAGTTGCGACGTCATAGCGAATTATAATTAGTTATATAGAGCAGTCACTTAGGCTGCTCTTTTTTTGTCTTGACAAGTACCACACTATAGAAAATTTGTGTTACTTTATTCACGGGTGTGTTACTCGAGGCCTTTCAGTAACGCCAAAAACCAAAAACACTGATTAGGAGTGAACAATGGGACGAAAGAAGGGCAAATCAAGAAATATTTACGACAAAATGCTCGACAAACTGAACTACTGTAAGAGGATAAAAATCCGCATCAGACCACTGGCTTCCGGGGGATACTCAGTATTCCTTGCGATATCAATCAATCGGAAATGGAAGTACGAGTTTTTGAAGCATATGAGGCTCATCGCCAATACAGAGCATTTGGAGCAGGATAAGAATACCATTTTGTTGGCCGCTGCCATCAGAGATAAGCGAGAGTTGGAGCTGTTACAGGATGGTGAAGTTCATCTCTATGCCTGGAAGGCCAAACAGAGCTTTATCGAGTACTTTGATGCAATAACCAAAACTAAAGCCCATCCATGTAACTGGACCAATACCCATAACATGTTAATGGCCTATACCGGTGGTTCCTTAACCTTCGGTCAGATAGATTATAGCTTCTGCAGGAGCTTTGTGGACTTTATGCTGACTAAAGTTTCCCCCAATACGGCCCATGTTTATTATGGAACCTTCAAAGCAGCTTTGAATCAAGCCGTGCTCGAGGGCATTATCCAGAGCAATCCCGGGAACGCCATAAAAATAAAGCGACAGCAACTGGAAACAAATTATCTCACATTGAGAGAGCTGAAGATCCTAAGGGAATCTCTTTGTAACCATCCCGTCATTAAAACCGCTTTTATTTTTTCGTGTTTTACGGGCTTGAGATATTCGGATATTGTTACCCTGGAGTGGAAAGACATTGAGGATGGAGCTCTGATCAAGCGGCAGGAGAAAACCAAGACATTTGTACGCGTTAAACTGGCAGAGACAGCGCTGGAGATTTTGGAAGAGCAGAAAATTCTCGCCGAGGAATACCCCCACGACAAAATATTTGAGCTTCCTGTGAATCATTATACCAATGAGATGCTGAGGCTTTGGATAAACATGTGTGGGATTAACAAAAAGATCACTTTCCACTGTGCCAGGCACACTTTTGCCACAATGTGCCTGACTCATGGTATCGACATCTACACAGTTTCAAAGCTTATAGGGCATCATGACGTGGCAAATACCCAAAGATACGCCAAACTAACGGATCAAAAGAGGGACCAAGAGATTGATAAGCTCCCTAAACTATAATGACTTAAAACGCTAAATGTCTTTTCCAAACAGTGACGTAACTCTCTCTTGCCAGATCTTCAGATCATCCTCTGAAGAGTAACTAACCAGAGATCTGGATAACCCGTAGTTGCTACCAGCATCATTTAAGTGTAATGAGACTATTTCCTTCCAACAAGGATTATATTTTTGGTAGTCGTCAATATCTGCTTGAATCGTACTGTAGTTCAACTTTAAGTGCTTACAGGCAGATTTGAGGCTCATCTCTGATTCTGATGATTCTTTTCGAATCAATGCTCTTTTAGAATGGGAATTTCTCCGGGTTGGGTTCGGTTCCTTGAGTGCTAAAACTATTTTGAGCCTTTGCAGATTGTTATCCCTGAATAAAGTGGGTAATTTATGGCGGAAACGTACTCCTGATATAGCCACAGTGAGCGCCGCCAGGCGGAGGTAAGCCCGGTAGTTGATATAACGTGTGTAGGTACGCCCCTTTCTTAATGATCCATCAAGTCCCGCACTGGTAGACCGGAGTATTGATCTATCAACCTGGTCTATTATCAGCTCCCTGTACGTTTTATGGAATTCGTCTATGGTTAATGATGGCAAAAAATCTGAATCATAAAGATTATTAATAGCTTTAAATAGCTGTTTGGTATTCTCCCATGTCAGTTTAAATTCCTGTGGATACTTTGACTGAGGCCCAATCACAACTTCTTCGGGATTGATGTTGCTGTTTATAGTTTCCTCTATCTGATCCGCTGGTATGCCTTGCTGGGAGGCCACAAAAGCATATAGAACGTTTGCGCTATCCCGACTATAATGATCATCATGTTTTCCGGCTGGAACTCCTTTGTTCATAAATCTGGTATCATGATACAGATCCCATATAAACAGGAAGGAAAGCGATACAAAGGTCAGCGCCAACTCAATAATATCACGATTTGACATTTCTCTTAGAGAAATATTTGCCCACTTGGTAATCATGTTTTCGAGAGTGTTCCTGGTAAACCCCTCTGTGTCGTCAAGGCGGTTTAGTGGCGGTATCTCAACCATTAGGAACACGCCACCACGGAGTTGTCGGATGTCACCATGGAATTTTATAGAACATTTGTAAGTAGCCATGTTGTGGACCTGATCTGGATGTTGTGGAGGGCTTTTAATCCACTTTTCAAGACGTTTGTTCTGAACCTGCATGCATGTTTTTTTACATTCTGCTGAACATAGTTCACAAAACTCTCCAAGAGCCTTCATGTAAATCTCCAAGCACTCAAACTCGCACTTCTCTTTGTGGCGGCAATGCGCACAATGTAAACTCACATCGTTGGATAAAGACAACAACCATTCGCGGCACGGATAGGAACCATGGGGGCCAGCAATCAGATCAGTTTGTAAATATGGGATATGCTCAAGGTAAAGCCGCATCAATTCATTCATACGAGTTCGCTTTCCCTTCATCTTCAAGATAAGCTCCTTCGTTGGGGCGCTTAGAAAAGCCCAAAACTCAGCGTTCATTATATATCTCAAGACCTTTGCGTAATACCAAATAGTCCAGCTTTCCAGGATCTACTTTGTAGTTATCCACAATTTTTTCAAATATTCTCAACATGAACCCTGAAAAAGCTCAGTTATCCACACATTTTGCGCTTTTT
>JAJBAV010000009.1 GCA_020532085.1 Candidatus Cloacimonadota bacterium
TGTAGCATAAGCTTCAGCTTGTTGGGTGCCCGAGATTCATCTCGAGGCACAAGGATAAACACAGAGGCACAGAGACACAGAGACACAGAGGGGTTTAATTGTAGCATAAGCTTCAGCTTGTTGGGTGCCCGAGATTCATCTCGAGGCACAAGGATAAACACAGAGGCACAGAGACACAGAGACACAGAGGGGTTTAATTGTAGCATAAGCTTCAGCTTGTTGGGTGTCCGAGATTCATCTCGAGGCACAAGGATAAAAACAGAGGGACAGAGAGACAGAGAGGGGGTGACGTGGTGACGGGGTTACGTTCGGCCGTCTCACAGGAGTCACGGACGTCCCCGTCCGTGAAGACCCGCAGGGGCTTGGTGTTGGGTTCTGAAAGGCCCTTTGGGCCTTGGCAGACGGGGACGTCTGCCGCTCCATTTATGCGGTCGACCGGGACATCGACCTTCCGGGATGTCTCAGCTGAAGATTCCACCATTACGTCATTCCGGAATGACGGAGCGGCTGAAGGCTTAGCGCAGGATTCCGACCCTGCGAAAAGCCCAAACGCAGCATTGGAATGCTGCGCCACGGCCACGTCACCACGCCACCACCTCTCTGTCCCTCTGTTTTTAAAACCCCTCTGTGTCTCTGTGCCTCTGTGTTTATCCTTGTGCCTCGAGATGAACCACCCCACGGACTCGCTGCGCTCCTCCGCGAGGACCCCGGGAATCTCGGGCACCCAACAAGCTGAAGCTTATGCTACAATTAAACCCCTCCGCTTATGCTCCGCTTTTACCCTGTTTTCTCTGTGTTAAAGTCCTTTTCTCTTTTTCTCTGTTTCTCTGCGCACTCGGGGTTAAAAAGTCACTCATTCAGCCAAGCCCAGCTTGTAGGCCCTGGCCAGCCAGCGTTGCCGGGTTTTCGCGGATGACAGCTTCACCGAGCCGAAATAGCTGCTGCGGACTGGTCTGATCCCGCAAAAGCGCAAATTGGCGTTCATCATTTTGTAACCGGGGTCTTTAAGATAAAAGCGGTAATAAACCGGGGGACCATCCATAGTTACCAAAAGCCGGGCCGATCTTCCCTGGAGGAGTTTGTCCCAGCCCACCGCCAGGCCCTTCCGCTGGCGGTATTTATAGGCAAAACCGGGCAGCAGGATGATCTCCAGGAAGAGCTTCAGCAGCGCCGGCGGAGTGGCCCACCAGTTCGGATAGGCGAATACCAGCAGCCCGCAGGCTGAAATCTGTCTTTGTACGGCCAAAAGTTCTTCCGACAGCTCTACCTTTTGCTTCTGGCCATGCTTAAGGTAGGGGGCGAGGTCCAGCGCGCTCAGCATGACAGATTCCACTTCGTGGCCCGCGGCCAGGGCGCCTTGGCAATATTCATCTGCCAAAGCATGGCAAAAACTGTCTTCCCGCGGATGCGCTTTGATCAGCAATATCTTCATGTATCCTCAGTTTCCCCACTGCGGGATCCGGGGCCTTTCCGCGCGGTTCATTGCAGCTCCGGGGTTGCGCGCACCTTTTCCTGCCAGTCGTTGGCGCGGTTGTTGATCTCGTCCAGCCATTCCTGGGTGAAGCGGGTTTCAACGTCCTCGATCCTGTTCATGGCCTCCAGATGGTGCTGGCGGGCGGCGATGGTCCACCAGACGTAGGCTTCGAGGTCGCTCTGCTGGGAGCCTTTGCCTTCCCAGCGGGCCAGGCCCAGCTGGTATTGGCCCTCGGGGTCGTTGCTGTAGGCGTATTTGTAAAAGACCTGCACGGCTTTTTCCTGATCCCGGAAGGAAGTGGAGGCGGAATAGAGGCGGACGGCCTCATCGAGTTCGGAAAGCTTTGCGGGAGCGGGTTGGGCCGGCTGTTCCCCACGGGGTTGCTGTTCCGGGGGCGAAGCAGTTTTCTCCTTCTCTTGGCAGGCGGCGGCGAAAGCCAAAACAAGTCCCAGAAGCAGGATCAGTGGCCAGAGGTTGGATCCGCGCATGTGATGTCCCGCGTGATGGATCAGCGGTATTGGTAGATCATCCAGCCTTTGGTGCCCAGGGCGAGGAAGATGAGGTCGCCGTCCAGGGCGACGTCGAAGATCTCCATGTAGGGGTGGGTGATGGTTCTGAGGTCATTCACGCGGAGGGGGTTGGCCACATCGAGGATCTTGAGGCCACCCTGTCCGAGGGCGAGGTAGAGCAGGTTGTCCTTCAGTTCGAGGTCGCGAATGTCGTTGGAAAGGCGGGTCTGGAAGATGAGGCGGGGGTTGTTCATGTCCGCGGCGTTGATGGCGAGGAGTTTTTTGCCGGCGCCCAGCCAGACGATGTCGCCGTTTTTGGCCATCACGGTGGCGTCGGTGATCTCGTAATTGACCCCCATGCTGATGGGAAACTGGAGGTCGGAGATATCCACGGTCACCAGCCCGAAATCGTTCAGGGCCCAAAGGTAGGGATATTCGGCGATGAAATCGCGGATGCCCCACTTTTCGGAAAAGGTGCTTTTAAGTTCGCGCATCCCGCCCTTGCCGATGTCGATGATGTCGATGCCCTTGAAGCGGTCAGCCACGTAGAGCATCGAGCCTTCGCGGGTGATCTTGTTGCCCGGCACGGTATTGGTGAAATAGATGGTGCCGGGGTAGGAAAGGGTGTCCACGGTGGAAACGAGGTTGGCGGGGTCCTGGCTGCAGATGTAGATCTGGTTTCCGCCCAGCATGTTCACATCCTCGATGATGTATTGGGAGCGGAAGACGGCCTCGAGGCGCGGCGACCAGGGGTTGAAGATGGAATGGATCCAGATGTAATTCTGGTTGCGGAGGATCACCTGGTCTTCCTGAAAGTCGATGTTATATGGCTGGACAGTGGTATCATGCACCAGCAGCTGCGGGATGCGGAAATCGACGGCGAGCGCCGGGCCGCAGGCGGCAAGCACCAAAACAAGCAGCAGAATGTGTTTCATCTGTCACTCCTTCGTGGATGTGAGGCAGCCGCGCGGGCTGCCAGAGTATATACCCGGCAGGCGGGTGTTTCCTGCATCATTTCAGCAGTTGCCGGATGATGTCGGCGGAGGTCATGCCCTCAGCCTCGGCGGCAAAGGAGATCAGCACCCTGTGGCTGAGCACGGGCAGCGCCACGGCTTTCACATCCTCTTCCGAGGGGGTGAGGCGTCCGTCCAGCGCGGCCCTGGCCTTGGCGCCCAACACCAGATACTGGCTGGCGCGGGGTCCGGCGCCCCAGTTGATCCATTTGGCCAGTTCGGGATCGAGATCGGGATTTCCGGGGCGGGTGAGGCGGGCCAGCTTAACCGCGTATTCCAGCACGTGGGAACTGAGCGGCATGGCGCGGATGGCGGCCTGGAAGGCGATGATCTGGTCCGCTGAAAGCAGGGGACGCGGTTCTTCCGGGGCGGCGCCGGTGGTGGTTTGCACGATGGTGAGTTCCTCTTCATAAGAGGGATAGCCGATGTTTATATAGAGCATGAAGCGGTCGAGCTGGGCTTCCGGCAGGGGATAGGTGCCTTCCTGTTCGATGGGGTTTTGGGTGGCCATCACGATGAAGGGCAGGTCCAGCGGACGGGTCACGTTGCCGCTGCTCACCTGGTATTCCTGCATCGCCTGCAGCAGCGCGGCCTGGGTTTTGGGCGGGGTGCGGTTGATCTCGTCGGCCAGGATGATGTTGGCAAAGACGGGGCCCTTGATGTATTGGAATTCCCGCCGCTCGCCGCCGCTGAGGGAGACCAGGATGTCCGAGCCGGTGATGTCTGAAGGCATCAGGTCCGGCGTGAACTGGATGCGGCCAAAGGAGAGGTTGAGGGCTTTGGCGATGGTTGAGATGAGCAGGGTTTTGGCCAGGCCGGGCACGCCTTCGATGAGCATGTGGCCGTTGGCGAAGAGGCCGATGAGCACTTTTTCCACCACGGCGTCCTGGCCCACGATCACCTTGCGGATCTCGGCCAGCAGTTCCTGCTTTACACTTTTCAATGATTCGATCTTGCCGATCATGGCTTCACTGTTCATATATCTTGTCTCCACGGATGATTGCTTTCAGCACCTGGCTGCCACTGGCGGCGATGGCGGCAAAGCCGATCACGCCGATGAGGATGGCCGTTAACACGTGCGCGAAAGCCATGATCGCCGAAGCACTGTCTTTTGTCAATGCAAATCCCACCGAGAAGATGATGATCATCATCCATTCGTTGCTGCCCAGCTGGGCCGGGGGCTGGGGCAGGGCGTAGGACAGATTGATCAGGGTATAGCCGAAAAGCACGTAAACAAAAGGAAAATCCACCCCGAAAGCCCGGAACAGGAGATGAAAATAGAGGCCGTCCAGGCCCACTCCGACAGCGGTGAGCAGCACGGCCACCAGCAGGCGCGACCAATGCTGTTCAAACACATTCAGGCCGCGGATGAAGACGTCGATGTAGCCGAAGATCTGCTCCCGCCAGCGCCGGGGCAACCAGGCGAAAAACACCCGCAGAAACCTCACCACTGCTTCCTTGCGCCACACGGCCAGCAACAGGATGCCCAGGGAAAGCAGAAACACCAGGCCCAGCAAAACCAGCAGCACCGTGAGCCCGGCGGAAACGCGGATGCGCAGCAGCGGCACCATCACCAGCACAAAGAGGATGCCCAGGGTGTCGAAGGTCTTGTCGATGAAGATGGAGGGCAGCACATTGAGCAGGGGCAGGCCATGATTGCGTTTCACAAACCAGGCCTTCACCACCTCGCCGGCGCGGATGGGGATGAGGTAGTTGATCCAGTTTCCGCCCATGCTGTAAAGGAAGGTGCGGCCCGGTGAAATGGCGGCCTGGGACCTCAGCAGCAGATTCCAGCGCCAGCTGCGGACGAAATAGGCGCTCAGATAGGCGATGGCGGCGAGGACCACCAAGTTTGGCCTCACCTGGCGGATGTTGGCCAGCACGGCGTTGACGTCGATGCTGCGCAGCCAGAGCCAGATCAGGGCCAGGCCCAAAAGGAGGCTGGCGATCAGGAACAAAACGCGCTTGCGGGACATCAGCTCCAGCCCGGCTCAGCGCTCAAAGACCATCCGGAAATGGTGCGCCCAAACCCGTTTCAGGGCTTCCGGCGCGGCTTTTTCCAGCCACTGGTAGGCCCGCATCCGTTCGTCGAAACCAGGATCGTCGCCCAGATAGTGGCTGAGGATGCTGATGGCCTCGCCGTCATCTTGCTTTGGCCGGGCCAGCTTTTTGGGCAGCAGCCACTGGGGCAGCCATTTGGCCAGCAATTCCTCTTTGGTCATGCCGATGTCCGGCCAGGGCGGGCAGTCGAAACAGCCGGATTCGGCGAGCTTCCAGCCCAGGGCTTTGAGCAGGCGGATGATCGAGGGCGGATCGATGTTGTCCAGGCGGAGGTCCGGATATTTGGCGGCGCTGTAGTCCTTCAGCTGCATCTTGTAGCCCAGCCCGGCGCGGTTGGGCACGCTGATGAAGATGGCTTTGGAGGTCACTCGCGAGAGTTCCCGCAAAAAGCTGTTCAGGTCCGGAACGAACCAGAGCGCGGAAAAGGAAAAGCTGAGGTCGAAGGCCTGGTCGGGATAATCGAGGCGTTTGAAACCCGGATTGTGACGCGCGGTGAAGGAGCGGTCCAGAGTGCGCCAGAGGTTGCGGATCAGTTCCAGGCGGTGGGTGTTGTCATCCTCCAGGGTCACTTCCAGGCCGGCATCGGCCAGGGCGACGAGGTTGATCCCGCTGATCCCGGTGAAACCGAAAGAAGGGCTTTCCAGCACGCTCTGGGCATCATATTTGGCCGCGGTGGCCAGCAGCAGGTCGTTGAGCACGATGCGTTCATAGGAAGAGCCCAAACCTTCGTGGGGGTTGTCGAAGAACTTTTCCCAGGCGTTGATGATCGGGATGGCCATTATTTGCCCAGATAGTCCGCGATGGTGATCCGGATGTCCGGAATGGTGTAAGTGGGGGTGAGGCCCATCAGTTCGTAGGTATCGGCCACCTGATAGAACCAGGAGCGCGAGATCAACTGGAAGCGGCTGATCCAGAGTTCGTTTTTCACCAGCCTGGCCGCCTGTTCGCCCCAGCGGAAGAAAAGGCGGTCGAGCTTGAGGATGGAGCCGTAGTTTTCGCCTCTCAGCTCTCGGGAAATGAAGTTCACCAGCTGCTGCAGCTGCACCGGCTCGCGGTCGGCCACATTCATTGCCAGGCCGGGTTTATAGTCGTTCAGCAGCAGCCAGGTGAAGGCGCGGGAGATGGTGTCCACGTGGCAGAGATGCAGCCAGACGCGTTTATTGATGAGGGGAAAGCGGTTGGCGTGGACCATTTTCACCATTTGGTAGGGGAAGCCGCGGTCGCGGATGCCGTAGGTAACGGAAGGGCGCAGGATGGCGGCTTTGAGGCCCCGCGTGACCATCCGCTGGATCATCTTTTCGCTTTCGATCTTGGTGTAGTGGTAAAAATTGTCCGGATTCCGCTCCGTTTGGTTGTTCGCGGGCAATTCCTCCGGGATGGCGCCGAAAACTCCCACCGAAGAGCAGAACATGAATTTGGCGTTGTGCTGAAGGCAGTGTTCCGCCAGGGCCTGGGTGCAGATGTAGTTGGCCCGCAGATACTCCTGGTGGTTGAATTTGCGTCCGCCCCGCAGCGCGCCGATGTGCAGCACGGCGTCGAAGGCGTTGTCTTTCAGCCAGGATGTGAGTTTGGAGGTGTCCGCCAGGTCCAGCTTCACGATCTCCAGCTCGGTGCGGAAGGCCGCGTAGCGCTCGGGAACCGTTTCCGGGCGGATCAGCGCGGTGATGTGGTAGTCGGTTTTGGCGGCCAGGACACTGTTCAGCACCGCCCTTCCTATCAGTCCGGTCACGCCGGTGATCAGCAGCCGGGGCATCTATCCGAAGATCCTTCGCAGCCAGCTTTTCTTCTTGCGGCGGGATTCGTGGCTGGCGCGCAGATACACATATTTGAAGGGAACGTTTTCGCCGGCGAGGATCTTGGCGGGAAAATCCTGGGTGAGCAGTTGGACCACGGTGGGGTCCAGTTCCTCCATGAGCAGTTCCAGGGCCTGGAAATACGCGCCGTAGGGCGCTTTGGCGTGGTCGTCCGAAGCCAGGAAATGCGCCCAGCCGTTGCGCAGCAGCAACCAGGCGGTCTGGCGCACCTTTTCGCCGTAGAGCCCCAGCAGGCTGCCGGCGTTCACCTGCATGTAGATGTCGCGCCGGATCAGGTCCTTGGCGTCGTGCACATTTTTCATGATGCTCACATAGCGTTCGGCGTGGGCCAGGATCGGCTTGTAGCCTTTGCGGAGCAGGGGGTAGAGGTTTTCGTAAAAATCCGTCGGCAGGCCGTTGAGGTCCGATTCCACCAGGATGTAGCGGGAGTTTCCCAGCCTGAGGTTGTGCTGTTCGATGTCTTTCAGGCTGAAAGGATGGAGGTAGATCTCAAAACCCGGATGGAGCCTGATCCCCAGGCCTGCACCCTTCGCCAGTTCCCGCAGCCGGAGCAGTTTGGCGTCGTAATCCGCGCGCTGGTACTGATAGTGCCCCGGCATGAAGTGGGAGGTGAGAAAAGCGTCAGAGATGCCGCCTTCGGCCATCAGTTTCAACTGGTCCAGCGACTTTTCCTCAGAATCCGAGCCGTCGTCAATTTGGGGCAGCAGGTGGCAATGAATGTCGATCATCGCTCAGGGCAGATTCTCCTTGATCATTTGCACAAACTCCACCAGAACCTCCGTATGCTCAAAGGGGCTTATCATCCGCTCACTTTCGTCCAGCAGCTTCTCCACCGCCTGGCGCGCTTTGTCGAAGCCCAGAAAGCCGGTGTAGCTGTTTTTGGAGGCGGGAACGTAGTCTTCATCGAAATCGATGTCCTCGCTGCCGCGGTTGTAATCTTTGTTGATGTCCTCGATCATCTGGTAGGCCAGGCCAAGGTTCAGGGCGTAGCTGTTCATGATCTGGCGCGTGTTTTCCTCCGCCCCGGCCAGCACGCAGGCCATGTCCGCGGCCGCCTGCAGCAGCGACCCCACCTTTTTGGAATCTATGTAGCGCAGCGTGTTCAGTTTCATCACCCGGTGCTTGCTTTCCAGGGCCACGGCCTGGCCTCCGATCATGCCGTAGGACCGGGTGCTGGTGGAAAGGATGCGGATGCAGGCCAGAGCTTTGGAAGGCGGGGTGATATCGCCCAAAACCTCGAAGGCGAGAGCGTAAAGAGCGTCTCCGGCCAGGATCCCCACCGTATTGTCGTATTTGATGTGCAGCGCCGGGGCCGCGCGCCGCTCCGTTCTGTTCATCAAAAGGGGCAGATCGTCATGCGTCAAAGCCGCGCTGTGGGCTATTTCCAGCGCTGCGGCGGCCTTCACCGCCTCCGCCAGGCCCTTGCTCTTTTTCATCCCGGTGAGCATCTCATACATCGAGAGCAGCAGCAGCGGGCGCCAGCGTTTGCCGCCGGGGAAGATCGCGTAGCGCGTGGCTTTCTTGAGTTCCTTGGCTGGAGCCGTCTGCGGGCTCGCGTATTGTTTCAGACTGGCTTCGATCATTTCCAAACGTGTCTCAAAATACTTCTGTAACAGCAAGTTATACTCCTGATGGCGGTTTCTCTCACTTTTCGGCCATTATGGTTTTCCCTACTCTGACACAGCCAATATTGTCAAGTTTTTTGTTCGCTCACGTGCCAATTTGCTCCGCTTGGCAGGTGATTTTGCCCGAAATCGGGCTGGGAATCAATATCCGGCTGTGTTTCATCGCCCTGAACCTCCTCCCCTTCAGGCCTTGTCCGCCCGGGATGGCATGGCAGACCGGCATTGACTGACAAAGCCGGGATCGAAACATTTTCCTTGACCTCCGGCAGAGGCGACCACATTCAGTTTCCAGAGGAAAAATGACGCGGACCGGAAAGATCATCGACATCGATTGCCAGTGCGGCACCAGGCTTTTCCGCTATTACAAGGCGGGGAAGGGGAGGCTGATCAAATGCCTGATCAGCCGGCTGAGTGAAGACCGGGTGGGCCTGGCGGGCGCGGAAACCTTTTCCCGGCCCGTCTGTCCCGGCTGCGGCCGCGAACTGGGCATCGTGATGATGATCCACGGCGAGCCGGCGCTCAAACTGAATCAGGGCACGATCAAGAGCGTGAGGGTCTGATCCGGCGCGAAGTCAGAACACGGCCTGGCGCGTGAGGAGGTAAGGCCGGATCAGAGGGGCAGCGAAACCCTTTTTCCCGTTTTGGCGGATTGGTAGATGGCCTGGATGATCTCCACGGATTTGCGTCCGTCGCGTCCGTCGGTGAAGGGTTTTCCCATGTCCAGCAGAACGTCCACCACGTTGCGGTAATAGGGGTTGTGGCCGAATCCGTAAACGTTCGGCGGCTGGTAATTGGCGTCCAGGGCGATGCGGTCGTCATCGTCGTATTCCTCAAATTCCCATTTTTCGATCTTGTTGACGGCCACGCCGCCCACTTTCACGGTGCCTTTTTCGCCGATGATGGTGATGGAGCCCTCGAAATTCTTGGGATAGGTGAGCATGGTTACGTTGAGGGTGGCGATGATCCCGGAGCGGAAATGGAGGATGGCGCAACCGGTGTCCTCAGCCTCGATCCGGCGGGCCATGGTGGCGGTGTAGGCCATCACGCTGTCCACATTCCCCAGCAGCCAGTACATGGCGTCCACGTAGTGGCTGGCCTGGTTCATGAAAGCGCCGCCGTCGAATTCCCAGGTGCCGCGCCATTTGGCGGCGTCGTAATAATCCTGGGGGCGTTGCCAGAAGACGTTGGACTGGGCCACGAAGATACGTCCGAAGCGGTTTTTGTCCACGGCGTTTTTCAGCAGCTGCATGGTGCTGTTGAGGCGGTTTTGTTTCACCACGAAAAGTTTCACGTGGTTGGCGTCGCAGGCCCTGATCAGTTTGTCCGCGCCGTCGATGTTGATGCCCATGGGTTTTTCGGTGATCACGTTGAATTTGTGTTTGGCCACGTCGATGCCGATCTGGGGATGGATCCCGCTGGGGGAGCAGATGCTCACGGCGTCCAGCTCTTCCTTGTTCAGCATTTCCAGATAGTCGGTGTACCAGGTTTTCACGCCGTAGGTTTCGGCGGCGAGGCGGGCTTTGTCTTCGTTCAAGTCCGCGCAGGCCACGAACTCGGCCTCGGGGATCTGGGAAACTGCTTCAAAGTGGTTTTTGGAGATGCGGCCGCAGCCGATCAAGCCTAATCTGATCTTTTTCAATTCTTGGCTCCTTGGGGGGGATTTTGGAGATACCAGGCGCACATTTCCGCCACGCTGGAGGCGATGCTGGTGGTCTGAACAAAGCCCGCGGCGCGGATCCTGGCGGCGAGGAAATTGGTTTCGGTGGCGAATTTCTTCATGCGGTCGCTGTTGATGGGCAGGTCGATCCCCAGCAGTTTGGCGGGGAGGTCGAAGATCCTGCCAATGCCCACGGCCAGCTGGATGGGGATGGTCACGCGGGGCATCCGGAATCCGGGCTGCGAGGCGATGAGGCGCATCAGTTCGTGCAGGGTGAGGTAGGGCTCGTCCACGCAGTTGAAGTGCTGAAAGCCCGGCTGGAGCAGGCCCAGGGCGAAAATGACCATGCCGGTGACTGTGTCCAGCGAGACCACGCTCTTCACGTGGTCGCCTTTGCCCACCATCACCCAGGGGCGGCGGTGCATCGTGTCCAGCAGTTTATACATGTTGGCAAAGTTGTGGGGGCCGAAGATCACGGTGGGGCGCAGGACGATGAGCTCTCGGAGCGGATCTTTCTTTTGCCAGTCCACGCAGAGCAGTTCGCCGGCCAGCTTGGATTCCCCGTAGGGATGGTCCGGCGCGTAAGGCGCGTCCTCATCAGCGGGGCCGATGGGATGCCCGAAGACGGAGACGGTGCTCAGGTAAACGAGGCGCCGGATCCCTCTCTGGGAAGCGAATTCGAGCAGGGTCTTGGTCCCGTATTTGTTGTGGGAAAAATAGTCGCCGCGCTTGATGCCGAAATCGTGTTTGGCAGCGGCACAGTGGATGATAAGGTCAAATTCGGCGTTGTTTTCCAGCTCGAAAGCGCCGGCCACGCTTTTCAGGTCGGCCGGGGTGCGGATGTCGCCGATCAGGGTTTTGGGATGGGGAACGGCGTCGCAGTGGGCGCTGAGATCGATCCCCTGAACCTGATGGCCCAGGCGGTCGAGCTCCCACATCAGCCGGGAGCCTACAAAGCCGTTGCTGCCTGTGATAAGTAAATTCATTGGTGCAGGGCGTCTCCTAACGCACCGGGTTCCAGGTGTTGGCCCTCGTTCTTAGCAGATAGCGCACAAAAGCCGCCAGCGACGACCAGATCATCGCCACCAGATAGGCCGGAACGGTGCTCAGCGGCAGGCGCCGGCCTCTGGCCTGAAAGACAAGGCCGAGAGCTCCCAGACCGTAGATCAGGGCCTGGAGTAAAAAGGTGACCCGGTAAAACCATATTTTTAACAGCAAAGCGGAGGCAAGGAATCCTGTCAACACAAAAACGAAGAAGAGCCAGCGCAGCAGCTTGTGGGAAACCAGCTGAAAGCTGGTGGCGGGATGGCGGAAAGGGTTGAGCAGCTTGAGGTTGCGCTCCAGCACATACCATTCGCGGGTGACGATGCGGATCTTGCGCGCCATTTCCTGGCCCGCGGCTTCCGTTTCCCGCTCAAACACGTTGGCGCGGGGTTCATAAGCCGCCAGGAAGCCACTTTTCAGCACGGTGAGCACACGCTCGAAATCGTCCACGGACTGGGGATCCACGGGCTGGAAGTGGTCGCGGCGGATGAGGAAGAGCGAGCCGTTGGCGCCGATGAGGGAGTGAAAATCGCTGTCCAGCTGTTTGAGCCGGGATTCGTAGCGCCAGTAGAGGCCTTCGCCGGATTTTTGACCCTCGCCGGGGATGAGGCGCAGTTCTCCGGAAACAACGGCCAGGCGTGGATCGGAGAGCATTTTGGCCACTAGCAGCCTCAGGGCGTCCGGCGCGAAAATGGAGTTGGCGTCGGTGGAGAGCACGTAATCGCAGTCCAGACGCGGGATCACCAGATTGTGGGCGGAAGGTTTGCCCTGGCGGGGTTTTTGCACCACCAGTTCAACATTCTGGCTTTCAAAACGGCTCACGATCTCATTGGTGCGGTCGGTGGAATCGTCCGAGATCACGATCATTTTCAAGCGGTCGGGGGGATAGTCAAGGGCCAGGAATGATCTGATCTTGGCCTCGATCGCGTCCTCTTCGTTGCGGGCTGGGCAGAGCACGGTAACGCGGGGAAATTCAGTTGGCTCGGGCGGATTCTGCCGTGTCTTCTTCCGGAGGCGGTTGAAAACGGCCAGGATGAAGGGATATCCCGCCAGATGGTAAACCAGGGCGGCCACGGAGATCCAGAAGAGCACTTGCGCGATGATCATATTCGGTTTTTTTCCTGCCGCCGATCCCGGCTGGAATTAGTGGGTGCCGAAATCCAAGGCGACAGGCGCAAACTCAGGGAAAGGCCTTTTCTGTCAAGCAATTTGCCGCTTCCGCAAAGAAACATTTGACACCGGCGGGCGGCGGATAATTCTGTACTCCATGGCAAGGCTTTGGTTCTCGAACAACTGCTCAGGGGATACTGGGACATAACATTATGCCCGGGATCAACCTGAAGAAAAACATCCTGCTGGGTGGCAGCTCCAGATTGCTGATCATGGGGCTGTCTTTCCTTTGCAGCTGGATCTCGGCACGTTTTTTGGGAGTGGAGCTCAAAGGCCAGTACAGCTATCTGGTAACCCTGGGCGGGTTCATCTGGATGGCGCTGGATCTGGGTCTGTACCGCAGTTATCCCTATCTGATCCGCAAACATCCGGACAAACTGAACAGCCTGCTGGGCTGGGCGATCATCTCCTTCGCGCTGGAGACTTTGATCCTGGCGGCTTTGGGACTGGGTTTGCTGCGATTCTGGAACTCCATCCTGGGCTTTGCCTTCGATCCGCTATACATGCTGCTCTTCATTGGCTTCATCACCCTCACCAAGCTGTTCATGCACCTTCAGAGCCTCTATCTGGGCATGGACCGCGTCGGGCTGCACTCGCTGGGGCACATCCTCAATTCCTTTGCCTGCCTGCTGCTCTTTGCCCTGGGCTATTTCCTCTTCCGGGGGGAAGGACGGCTGGCCTTCATCCTGGGCTCGGTGCTGCTGGGTTTGGCGGCGGCCAGCCTCTTCTTCCTGCTGGCCAAAAGCTGGGGCAATCCGTGGCGGGAATGGCAGCCGCGCTTTGTGCTGGGATCCTACAGATTCGGGATCCGGGTGTTCCTTTCCAGCCTGCTGATCATGCTGCTGATCCGCGCGGACATTGTCCTCATCAAGCATTTCCTTGGCTTCAGGGAGGTGGGGATCTACGCGATCGGAGCCCATATCGTGGACATGCTGCAGGCCGCGTCCAACGTGGCCGGAGGCCTTCTCTTCGTGAAACTTTCGGATACCGCGGACGACCGCGCCAAATGGGTTTTGATGAAGAAGATGCTGATGCTGTTCTTCGTCTTTCTCACCCTCACCAACCTCGGCTTTGCCCTGCTGGGCAAGTGGGTGCTCCAAACCCTTTACGGAACTGACTTTGTGCCTGCCTACGGGGTGTATCTTTGGCTGATCCCGGCCAGTTACGGGCTCAGCTTCGGCTCGCTGTTCAACAACTATCTGAACAGCAAGGGCTTCCCCGTTGCCACCATCTTCATCGCCGGACTCGCCCTGATGGTCAACATCGGGCTGAACCTGCTGCTCATCCCGGTTTGGGGAATATACGGGGCTGCCCTCGCCACCGACATTGCCTATCTGCTCTGGTTTGTACTGATCATCTCTTATGAACAGCGCAGCAGCGGTGGCCGGATGTTGCCCTGCCTGGTCCCGGCCAGAACCGACTGGCGCGATTTCAGCCGGGAGCTTCTCTCCGCCTTGCATGTGCGGAACAGGAACAAGCCGGGCAAGGGTCATTCCAGATGAACGGACCAATTCGGGAAATCCTGATCATCCACACCTGGGGCATTGGCGACCTGATCCTGCTTACGCCGGCGTTGAGAGTGGCTAAAAAGCTGCATCCGGAACTGCGGATCACCCTGCTGGTCTTTCCCCGCCAGGCGGCCATCCCTGTTCTGGAAGCGGATTACGTGGATGAGATCGCTTATGGGGGCTGGAAACCTCTGACCCTGGCGCGAACGATCCGGTTTTTGTGCAGGAAGAGGTATCACGCGGTGATGTTCACTACGGGAGTAAAGCCTTGGAAAGCTTGGCTTTTCATGCTGTTATTGAAAGCAAAACATAAGATAAGTGAACACAGTAATATCAAATATCCGGGTTTAACCGATTATGTTCCCTATTCCAGCCCAGGTCCCAGAACGCGCAACAACTACGAACTGCTCAGGGCGGTGCTGCCTCTGCCGGGTTGGGAGGAAGCGCTGCGGCGCCAGGAAGAGCTGGATCTGGCCACTGCTTTCGCACTCAACGAGGCCCACCGGAACTGGGCGGAGGACTATCTCCGGGAACAGGGTCTGGCCGGCAAACCCATATTGGCGATCCATCCCGGCTGCATGGCGCGGAACAAGTTCAGGCGCTGGCCGCAGGAGTATTTCGCCGAACTGATCAGGGCTGTAAGGCAGGACTTTGACTGCCACACGGTGGTGATCGCCGGCCCGGATGAAGAGGACGTCGGCCTTTTTCTGGCACGGATCGAGGGGGTCCATCTGCTCCGAAGGACGTCCCTGGCCAACGTGGCGGCCTTCATCGCCCGCTGCCAGGCATTTGTGAACACCGATTCAGGCCTGGGGCACATCGCCTCCTGTTTCCGCATCCCCTCGCTCACCATCTTCGGGCCCGGAGACGAAGCCCAGACGGCACCCTTTTCACCCAACAGCCAGGTCGTAAGGCTTCCCATCCACTGCGCGCCCTGCGTGAGGAGCAAGCAAAGGAACTGCCAGGCGGAATGCCTCACCGGGCTGAGCCCCCAAAAAGTATATGTTGCCCTTAAACCTATCCTGGACAGCGTTTTTGCCAATGATACCTAAAGTTATGGTTTAAATCCTCCGGCCTTGCTCCCGCCAAATGGCCGCACCTGACGCGGGCATCAGGCGGGGGGCAAACCACCGGTCTCCCTGCCCCGGTTTGGGAACGAGCCACAAATCCCAAGACCCTCCCAATTCAGGCCTTCTTTCAAATCCAGTGGGTAAAGCCCGTGAGGGCGACAGAACGATAGCGAGGGTGTGGAGAGAGCTTAGCGATCGGAACCCCTCGTTAGGAGAGGTAGGTACACCTTGAAGCAGCACCGAACCCCAGCCCAGGCCCACTCTTCAGTGAGCCTGGGCCGGGGTTCGGGAGAAAATGAACTGACTCAGCTTTTTGTCAATTGAGGGGCTTACGCGCCCTCGCTATCGTTCTGTCGCCCTCCGGGCTGCTGGCTGCTTTAGCGCCTTCACCCACTTGATTTGAACGAGAGCCTTGATCCATCATGCCCCGGTGATGTGAAGCCCATGTCCAGGCAATGCCCGGCTGGAACTTTACCCGGACGTCATCACTTCAGGGGTGGGCTGTTCAGAGCTAAGAGGGAGGCGGGTAAAAACTGGCGAAGGAACGGCTCAGGGGAAAAGCTGCAGCAGCTGCCGGGAGATCTCGGCCCGGGAGAACTGGTTGATTATTGGTGAGGGGGCCATGGTCTGGTGAGGATCCCTTAAAAGCTGGTTCAGAGCACGTGCTATGGCATCCGGATCGGCGGAATTAACATGCAGCCCCAGCCCGGTTTCACGCAGCAGGTCCCCGATGATCGATCCGGGAGCGCCGATCGAGAGTATGGGCTTGCCCGCCCGCAGCAGTTCAAATAGTTTGCCGGGGTAGTCCTGCTCGGAGGCAGGGCTGTTGTCCCGGATGATCACATTCGCCCAGGCGCCGAGGATGTGTTCCAGCGCGGTCCGGTGAGGCTGGTATCCCAGATGGTCATAAGTCGTTATCCCCTTCGCTTCGATCCTGGCTAGCAGCTGGGGGTCGATCGTGCCCACATGCACCAGCCGCAGGCCGGGAATTGACGCGAGCTCCATTCCGGCGAAGAGCTGGAGCGGATCACCGTAATTGCGGTCCATCCTGCCCATATAGACCAGGGTCGGTTCTGGATATGGCACAGGCAAGAGGCAGGCAAAATCGTCCTCATCATAGCCGTTGGTGATCACCCTGGACTTATCTGCCGCCCAGGGATATTTTTCCGCGTAAAGAAACCGGGTGCGAGGGGTTACGAACACCGCAGCATCGCAGGTTTTGAGGACCTTGGCATCGGTTTTTTCGATGCGCTTCATTCTGAAGGGCAGCACTTTTTTGTCCAGCAGGGGCGCGAACTGCCAGGCGTCGCGGTAATCGGCCACCCAGAAGATCTTTTCCTTAAACCGCTTTTTCAGCCTGATCCCGGCCAGGAAGGAGGAGTAGGGATAAGCCGTGATATAGAGATTGCGGATCTGGTGGCGGCGGATGATCCGGGCCGCTTTCCAGGCGGCGAAGGGCATCCAGCCGATCTGTTTATCGATGGGCCAAAGGAGGTCATTGATGAATTTCGCCAGGGTCCAAAACCCCCTTGAGAGCGGGTTTTTGGGCATGGTGTCGGCAAAGCGGGTGCTGGTGATCCGGCTCACGTTGCGGCTGCGGATGCCCAAGCCGCCCACCCGGTGGATATGGGCTTCGGGGGGAATGTCGACCAGCAGGGAATGATCAGTTTCTTTCCGCACCGGTTTGTTGGGCACGACAGCGTGCACTTCCCAGCCTTCGCGGCAGGCGTATTTGAGGAATTTCAGCGCCCGCTGGACGCCGCTCAAGCCGGTGGGCGGAAACTCGTTGATGATCATCAGCAGTTTATTGTCGCTCATACACTTCCCTCACCCGGCCGATCAGCCCGGGCAACATGAAATCCTTCTGGACCCGCGTTTGCCCAGCCCGGGCAAGCTGGGCGGCGAGTTCCGGTTCCTGGATGAATCTGGCGATCCGGTCTGCCAGGCTGGCAGCGTCGCGGGGCTGGGCGAAAAGAGCTTCCCGGCCTTCTTCGAAGAGGCCGTGGATGCCCTGTCTCTCAATGCCCAGCACCGGCAGGCCGGCATCCATCGCCTCCAGGAACACGATGCCAAAGGTCTCGCTGTAACTGGGCAGCACGAAGAGGTCGAAGTGCTGATAAAGGTTGCGCACGATATGGTTATCCAGCCCGCCGGCCAGCCAAATGCTGCCACCCAGCCCCAAAGCCCTGATCCGCGCGTTCAGAGCCGCGCGTTCCGTTCCCTTGCCCACGATCACCAGCTGCAGGTCCAGCCCTTTGTCTGTGAGGATCTTAACCGCTTCGATCAGATAAGAGAAGCCCTTTTCCGGGGTCAGGTTGCCCACGGATATGAGCTTGTGGCTGCCCTCCCGCAATCCTGCTCTCACCGGGGTAAGTTCCTCCTCCCGGCAGTTGGGGTTGGGGCCGATCGCGTTGCCCAAAACGCTGATCCTGGCTGCTTCCAGATGCGGCAGCAGCCAGTTTTTAAGCCGCGCGTTGACGGTGAAAGCGTGATCCCAGCGGGCCAGCGCTTTGGGCAGGGTCTTGCGGTAAAAGGGCAGCAGCCGGTTTCCGCCCAGGCGGTCGGGGTGGGTGCGGATGTTGTGGAGGGTTAGGAATTTTGGGGTTTCCACCCGGTCCAGCCAGGTTTTCAGCCAAAACAGCTCAGGGATGTGGCGGAAATCGTGAACGTGGATGAGATCCGGCCGGAAGCGAGTCCCGACCAGTCTGGCCACGGGCAGGGCAAAGGCCGGGAAGCTGGCAAAGGCCGATAGAAACGGGACCTTCCGGGCCGGGTAGGTGATCGAGCAGACGGAAACCAGGCCCTGGCCATACCGCTCCACCCGGAAACTGCTGCCAATGTGGAACGCGATCACCAAAATCTGGTAATGCGGTGCCAGCGCGTCAACCTGGTGTTTCACGAAGATCCCGTTCAGGTTGTCCTGACGGGTGGGGTAGAGGTCGCTGAGGATCAGTAATTTTTTCATTTTGCCTGTTCGTGCGGGGCATTTGCCCCCACGCCAAAGCCAGCAACGGGGCAGGCGGTTTTTTGACAAGCTTTTTTTGGCCGGAGCAGGCTGAGGGCTAATTCTCGCAATTCCCTTGACTCATGGGGCAGGCCGGAAATATTGGTGCGGAATTCTGATTTGTTAAGCGAGATTATATGGAAAACAGCGCCAAAACAGCGGTATCGAACTTTATCCGCACGATCATAGACAAGGACCTGGCCAGCGGCAAACACAGCCAGGTGGTCACCCGCTTCCCGCCGGAGCCGAACGGTTATCTGCACATCGGGCACGCCAAATCGATCTGCCTCAATTTTGGCCTCGCCAGAGACTACGGCGGGGTCTGCCATCTGCGTTTCGACGACACCAACCCCATCAAGGAAGACATCGAGTATGTGGATTCCATTCTGGCCGATGTGCGCTGGCTCGGATTCGACTGGCAGGACAAGCTTTTTTACGCCTCCGACTACTTTGACCAGCTCTATGCCTACGCCGAGATCCTGATCCAGAAAGGCCTCGCCTACGTTTGTGACCTCAGCCAGGAAGAGATCCGCGCCCACCGGGGCACCCTCACCGTCGCGGGCCAGGACAGCCCTTACCGCAACCGAAGCGTGGAAGAGAACCTGGACCTCTTTCGCAGGATGCGGGACGGCGAGTTCGAAGAGGGGACCAAATCCCTGCGCGCCAGGATCGACATGGCCTCTCCGAACCTGAACATGCGCGATCCCGTGATCTACCGCATCAAGAAGGCCGAACACCACCGCACCGGCGCCAAGTGGGTGGTTTATCCCATGTATGATTACACCCACTGCATTTCCGACGCCATCGAAGGGATCACCCATTCCATCTGCACCCTGGAGTTCGAGGACCACAGGCCCCTCTACGACTGGTTTCTGGACCAACTCCCCGTGCCCTGCCACCCGCAACAGATCGAATTCGCCCGGCTGAACCTGAGCTACACCGTGATGAGCAAACGCCGCCTGCTGGAATTGGTGCAAACCGGCACGGTGAAGGGATGGGACGATCCGCGCATGCCCACCATCGCCGGCATGAGGCGCCGGGGCTTTTCGCCGGAGGCGATCCGGGAATTCGCCGACCGCATCGGAGTGGCCAAAGCCAACTCCATGGTGGATTTCGAGCTGCTCCAGTTCTGCGTGCGGGAAGACCTGAACAAGCGCGCCAACCGCGTGATGGCGGTGCTGGAGCCGCTGAAGCTGACCATCGAGAACTATCCCGAGGACAAGTTTGAGGAACTGGAAGCCGATAACAACCCCGAGGACGCCAGCGCCGGCAAACGTTTGGTGCCTTTCGGAAAACATCTGTTCATCGAGCGCGGCGATTTCTCCGAGAACCCCGCCAAAGGCTGGTTCCGCCTCTCACCGGGGGCCGAGGTGCGGCTCAAACACGCCTACTACATCACCTGCAAGGAAGTGGTCAAAGACGCCGCCGGCCACATCACCGAGATCATCTGCAGCCACGATCCGCAGTCCCGGGGTGGCTGGACACCTGACGAACGCAAGGTGAAAGGTACCATCCACTGGGTGAGCGCGGCCCACGCCATCGACGCCGAGATCCGGCTCTACGACCAGCTTTTCACCCTGGCCGATTTCAACGCCATGGAAGAGGGCAGGGATTACCACGATTACCTGGATCCGAATTCGCTGAAAGTGCTCTCCGGCTGCAAGCTGGAGCCTTCCCTGGCCGCGGCTGAGCCGGGAGACAGATTCCAGTTCATGCGGCAGGGATATTTCTGCGCGGATGACGATTCCACCCGGGAAAAACCTGTCTTCAACCGCATCGTGACCCTCAAGGACAGTTGGGCCAAGCAGAGCAAAAAAGGTTGAGGGGATCCTCCCGGGAGGGAGTATCATCTGCGGACGGAGCCATCCCCAAAAGGGAGTTCCGCGGCTTTACGGAAAACACATTCCGGGAGGAAGAATGAACAAACTAGCGATTATGATCGCCATACTGGCCCTGGCGGCGCTGCCGGCCTGGGCGGAAGCGGGCTGGGCCACGCTGAACAGCGCTGAACACGGTTTCAGCCTGGATTATCCTGATGACTGGGACGCGCAGATCAATGAAGACGCCCTGCTGGCCCTCAGCAAACTGGAAGCCGACCTGCCGCTGGTGATCGCCGTAGCCGCGGAAGCTGATTCCACCAGCGCGGAAGAGGGGATCATGCCCGCCTACCTGGAAGCCGAGATGGCTTCCCTGGAACAAGAGATCTCCGCCTTGGGATTTGGAGATGCGGTTACCTTGGAACGCGGCTACAGCCAGGTGAACAACCTGCCCGCCTACGTGCTGGACCTCAAGCTCGATTTCATGGGCATGGCGGAAATGCGCATGTACAACGTGATCGTCGATCTGGGCCCCAGCCTGGTCTTGCTTTCCTTCTCCGGCGAAAACGGCGCCTACAATAACAACGCGGACATCTTTGCCAGGATGCGGAACAGCCTCAGGCCACTAAGCGATGGCCTGGAGCCTGCTCCAGCGCCTGAGGGTCAGGAAGAATATTGAGCTAAACTGGTTGGATGCCCTCAACTGGGATTGGGGGTCGCCGGTTCTTCGGGCTGCCCGGGTTTATCCTGGGGCGGCTCTTTTTTATCCGCGGCTTTTTCCGGCTTGGGCATCGTGTACAGGGCTATTCCGCCCAAATTGCTGAAGATCATGGCAATGTCCGTGAGGGTGCTGCCCACGATGATCCCGGCGAACGAGGCGACAATGATGATGGAACCAAGCAGCCGGGGTCTGGTGGAGAAGGAAAGAAAGGCGAGGATGGTAATCAGGATGGCCAGGATGGCCGCCACTATGAAGAATTCCTGGGTGCTGCTGAACTCGTAGGTCCAGATGCCCTTGATTTCTTTGGATAACAGTGATACCAGCGCTGCCGCCACCACGATGAGGCCGCCGAGCATGGCCAAAATGCTGCCAATGTATTTCATGTTTGCTCCAGTTTTCAATTTTCCCCCATTAAACTTCAAGTCCCCGTAATGTCAACAGAATTTTCTTTCCGAGGGCGCGCAAAAAAGAGGTGGACAGAATTTCCAGCCTGCAAAAAGCTGATACCGGGAGGAAAAAATGAAGTACAAAGTGATCCTGATCAAGATCGACCACCGCAGCACGGAAGCCGCGATCGTGCAAAACATCCTCACGGAATACGGCTGCAACATCAAGGTGCGGCTCGGCTTGCACGAGGTTTCCAAGGAATTCTGCGCCAACGACGGCCTGATCGTGTTGGAAGTGGAAGGCGACAAGCGGAAACTGAACACCATCGTGAAAAAACTCAACGCGGTGGAGTATGTGGAAGCGCAGTTGATCGAGATGTAAGCGTTCCCCTTCGGGGGCAACCAGCGTATCCGGCGCTCAGCCTGGAACCCCATCCTTGCAAGCATTGCGGGGATGAGGCCCGGTTCGGCGCCTGATCTTTTATCCAGCCGAAAAGCGGGGCAGATGGGGCTTGGACGGCGTTAATGGCTCTTGCGCCCGCCAGCTTGGGCCTCAAACCGCTTCAGGCAAGAGGGGCGGACTTACTGGCTCAGTTTGGAATCTGTGATCTCGATGAAGCGGGCAAGGTTTTTATCCAGGTTTTTAAGGTCTTCCAGGGTCTGGCGTTTGATCTCCACTTTGGTGGGCGCTTCGCTGGCCAGCTGCTCCAGTTCCAGGCGCGGCGTCTGGGTGAAGAATTCCGCCAGGATCTTCGTGATCTCATCCTTGTAGTCTGCCAGGGTCTTGAAATTGGTGCTGCCGGTAACTTTGAGCAGCAGCTTGAAACCTTCCTTCACTTCGCAGCTGGAGGTGCCGAGCGCGATCCCGGAGGTGCTGCTTTCCTTCTTGACCCGGGCCTTGATCCGGTCCCAGACCTTGTCCAGGTTGGCTTGGTTGAACTCCAGTTTGTTGCTGGGAGCGGGTTCGGCGGTCCGCGCGGGTTCCGGCTTTTTTTCCGGGCCGGGTGTCGGTGCCGGTCTGGCCGCCGGAGAAAGGGAGATGCTGGCCGGGGCAGAGGACACGGTGCCGGAAGAGAGCTTGGCGATCAACTGGGCCACATCCTCCATCTCATCCAGCTTGCAGAGCTTGAGCATCATCAGTTCGAAGATCAGATAAGGGTTTCCGCTGCTCTTGATCTCGTTTCGGGCCTGCATCAGCATGCTCATGATGTAGAGCAGGTTTTCCCGGCTGAAGAGGGCTGCGATCTCGTCGTAGAGAGGATATTCCTCACTGGTGACCTCGCTGGGCGACATCCCTATCTTGCGCAGGATCACGATGCGGACGAATTCCATCATGTTGTTCAGAAATTCCTGCAGGTCCACGCCTTCCTCAAATATGGACTGCAGCCTTTCCAGCAGGGCGGAGTTTTCCCTCGCCTGGATCAGCCGCAGCAGTTCGCAGTAGATCTGGGTGGGGATGAGGCCGAAGATCTCGCGCACCTTGTCGATGCTGACTTTGTTTTGGCAGTAGGAAAGCACCTGGTCGGTCAGCGACAAAGCGTCGCGCAGGCTGCCGTCGGCCTTGCGGGCGATCATGTGCAGCGATTCCGCGTCGATCTCGATGTTTTCCTCCCGCATCAGCTCCTTGAGCCGTTTCACGATGGAATCGATCGGGATGCGCTTGAAATCGTAGCGCTGGCAGCGGGAGATGATGGTGGCCGGAACCTTGAAGGGTTCGGTGGTGGCAAAGATGAAGAGCACGTTTTCCGGCGGTTCCTCCAGAGTTTTGAGCAGGGCGTTGAACGCGCTTTTGGAGAGCATGTGCACTTCGTCGATGATATAGATCTTCCAGGGTGACTGGCTGGGGGCGTAAAGCAGCTCGCGCTGCAGCTCGCGGATGTCGTCCACCCCGGTGTTCGAGGCGCCGTCGATCTCGATCACGTCCGAAGACGTACCGGCCGCGATCTCCAGGCAGTTGTGGCATTTGTTGCAGGGGGTGACGGTGGGCCCTTCCACGCAGTTTAGGTTTTTGGCCAGGATGCGGGCCATGGAAGTTTTTCCCACTCCCCGCGGCCCGGTGAAAAGATAGGCGTGGGCGATGCGGTTGCTGAGAATGGCATTGTGCAGTATTTCGGTGATGTGTTCCTGCGCGTAAACCTCGCTGAAGGTTTGCGGGCGGTATTTTCTGGCAAGTACGATATAGCTCATCTGTGCTCCGTCGTCATTCTTTTTCAGCCCGGTCTTTCAGGCAAGCATTTTCTGCTGGACAAATTCAGCCGCTTCATTTATGGGGATTCTACCCGGCCGTTGCCGGGACAATCCTTTTAAATGATTAGCTGTGAGGTTTAGAGATGAAACTGGAAGGAAAAGTGGTGATCGCCCAGGGCGGAGGCCCGACGGCCGTGATCAACCAGTCTTTGGTGGGGGTAACCCTGGAGGCAAGGAAATTTCAGCAGGTCACACGGGTTTACGGAGCGCTTTACGGCGTGCAGGGCATCGTGAACGAACAGTTCATCGATCTCACCCAGGAAACCACGCACAATCTGGAACAGGTGGCCGACACACCCTCCTCGGCGCTGCTTTCCACGCGCGACAAACCGGACGAACAGTACTGCCGCGAGATCTTCCGGGTGCTCAAAGCCCATGACGTCCGCTATTTCTTCTATATCGGCGGCAACGATTCCGCCGATACCGTGCGCATCGTGAATGAACAGGCCAACCAGGCCGATTACGAGTTCCGCGCCATCCACATTCCCAAAACCATCGACAACGACCTCGTGCTCAGCGATCACACCCCTGGCTACGGTTCCGCGGCCAGATTCGTGGCCTCGGCCTTCACCGGGGTGAACCTGGACAACCGCGCCCTGCCCGGAGTCTACATCGGTGTGGTGATGGGGCGTCACGCCGGTTTTCTCACTGCCGCGGCGGCCCTGGCCCAAAAGTATCCCGATGACGGCCCCCATCTGGTTTACCTGCCCGAACGGCCCTTCAAACAGGAAAATTTCCTGGCCGACGTGAAACGCGTTTACGACCAATTCGGACGCTGCGTGATCGCCGTTTCGGAGGGGATCGTGGACGAACACGGCACGCCCATGATGACCATTCTCACCAAAAACAGCGAAACCGACGCCCACGGCAACGTGCAGCTTTCCGGCACCGGAATGCTGGGCGACCTCCTCGGTGACCTGGTGAAGGAAAAACTGCAGATCAAGCGCGTGCGCTCCGACACCTTTGGCTATCTGCAGCGTTCTTTCATGGGCTGCGTTTCGGATGTGGACCAGCGCGAGGCCCGCGAGGTGGGCGAACGCGCCGCCCATTACGCCATCTGGTACAATCTGGACGGCTCCATCTCCATCCAGCGCACGGGATTTTACTCCGTGAACTACCAGCTGGAAAAGCTGGCTGACGTCGCCCGCAAAACCCGCCACATGCCTGATGAATACATCAATTCCAGCGGCAACGGGATCACCGACGAATTCAAGTATTACCTGCGACCGCTGCTCGGCTCCGGTTTCGCCTCCGCGCACAGGCTCCGCGCCCCCAGGGTGGCAAAATTGCTTAAGGGAAACACTTGACATTAAGTCGCGCAATAAAAAAGTGGTTTAAAAAACAAATACAGACATGGAGGAAACCATGACCTTTCAGGAATTCATGGACAAAGTCGCCGCCAAGAATCCGGGCCAACCGGAATTTTTGCAGGCGGTAAAAGAAGTTGTCGAAACCATTTGGGACGTCTACCAAGACAACCCGCGCTTTGTGAAAGCGAACATTCTGGAACGCTTGGTCGAGCCGGAACGCACGATCATGTTTCGCGTGCCCTGGATGGATGACAAGGGTGAAGTTCATGTGCAGCGCGGCTACCGCGTGCAGTTCAACAGCGCCATTGGCCCCTACAAGGGCGGCCTGCGCTTCCACCCCAGCGTGAACCTCTCAATTTTGAAGTTCCTCGGTTTCGAGCAGATCTTCAAAAACAGCCTCACCACCCTCCCCATGGGCGGCGGCAAAGGCGGTTCGGATTTTGACGCCAAAGGCAAATCCGACGCCGAGATCATGCGTTTCTGCCAATCTTTCATGGCTGAGCTTTACCGCCATATCGGTCCGAACACGGACGTTCCCGCCGGCGACATCGGTGTGGGCGGCCGCGAGATCGGCTATCTGTATGGTTACTATAGAAAGCTGGTGAACGAATTCACCGGCGTGCTCACCGGCAAAGGCCGTACCTGGGGCGGAAGCCTCATCCGTCCTGAAGCCACCGGCTTCGGCGTTGTCTATTTCGCCGAGGAAATGCTCAAGACCCAGGGCAAGAGCTTCGAAGGGCTGCGCGTGGCGCTGTCCGGCTTTGGCAACGTCGCCTGGGGCGCTGCCCAGAAGATCAACGAACTGGGCGGCAAGGTTGTCACCCTCTCCGGTCCAGACGGCTACATCTACGATGAGGACGGCGTTTCCGGCGAAAAGATCGACTATCTGCTCGAGCTCCGCGCTTCCAACAACGACCGCGTGATCGATTACGCGCAGGTCTTCCCCAAAGCCAAATTCATCGAAGGCAAGCGTCCCTGGGAAGTTCCGGTGGATGTGGCCATCCCCTGCGCCACCCAGAACGAACTGGATGTGGAAGATGCCAAAAACCTCGTGAAGAATGGCTGCTTCTGCGTTACCGAAGCCGCGAACATGCCCTGCACTCCGGAAGCGGTGGAAGTGTTCATGAACGCCAAGATCCTCTTCGCGCCAGGCAAAGCCGCCAACGCCGGCGGTGTGGCCACTAGCGGACTGGAAATGACCCAGAACTCCATGCGCCTCGGCTGGGACCGCGAAGAAGTGGACGCCCGCCTGCACTCCATCATGAAGAACATCCACGAAGCCTGCCGGGACAACGGCAAACAGGCCGACGGCTATGTGAACTATGTGAAAGGCGCCAACGTTGCCGGCTTCCTGAAAGTCGCCAACGCCATGTGCGATCAGGGTCTTATCTAAACAAACATAACGATCCCACATATCACCCGGCTCCTCCGAGCCGGGTTTTCTTTTACCTGGAATTCTGAACGTCCCGCCCTTTCCCCCCTCCCATCCGCCCCTTGTTCGCCTCCCGCCTAGTTCCCGCTTGACAGGCGGGAAGTCAGGGGGAGGCGTATGGGAAGTGAATGGGAAGTGGCTTATGGCCGATCAGGCAGAAGCTGGAGCCATTCACGGCGAGAAGCTGATGGGGGCAGGGAAAGAAGAACCCCGGACCGTGTGATCCGGGGGTTGATGATCTATGGCTGGGACAGTCTGTCAAGCTGCCCCGGAGCTGGTTATTTCATTAGGACGATACGTCCGTTCCTGAGCCTTCCGGCGCTGAACATCCGGTAGTAATAGACGCCGCTGTTGACCAGGTTGCCCTGGTTGTCGGTGCCGTCCCAACTGGCGTTGGCGATCCCGGCGGTGTCGGTGGTGAGGGCGAAGCTTTTCACCAGCTGGCCGCGGACGTTGTAGATGGCGAGGTCAACCCCGGCATCAGCTTTGCTTTGGATGCTGATCGCGGCATTGGTCTGGAAAGGATTGGGATGCACGCTCACAGAGATCTCTGCGGGTGCCACCTGGTCGTCGTTGTCCACTCCGATGCTTACCGTGACCACGTTGGAGGGGTTGGAGAGCATCATGGGGTTGTTGAACAGCGTGCAGATCCAGTATTCGTGGGTTCCCGCGGGAACGTAGGTGTCCGAGAAGGTGAGGGTGTTCGGGTTCGTGATGGTGGAAATGGTGAGGCCGTTGCGGTAGAGGCGGTAGCCTACCAAACCCTTGCCCTCAAAGTGTTCCGGGCGCTCCCAGGTGAGGGTCACGGTGCTGGGGGGAGTTACGGTGGCCTGCAGATTCTGAGGCGCGGGCAATTCCTCGATGGGGATGGTGTAGGCACTCATGACCGCGGTTCCGGGCATGCCGTGCTGATCGACGGGAGTGACCTGGAAGGCGAGGGGGAAGCCCAGGTCTTCGACAGCGACGCTATATATGAGTTGATTGGCTCCGCCTATGGCCTGGGGCGTGTTGTTCACTATCCGGAACCATTGCAGGATCGAGCTGCCTTCGGTGTTGCCATCCGCGTCGTTGAAGCTGTAGGCCGCTGTGAGCTCCTGATTGATCACGGGTGGGCCGCTGACCGTCACATCGGTAGCAGTGGGGGCGGCGTTCATGAAGCCTGTCCCGGCGAGGGGGATGCTGATGTTGGGATGGTTGTAGAGGTTGCTGGTGATGGTCAGGGTGCCGGTGTAGGTTTGGGCGGCGGTGGGGGAGAAGCTGATGTTGGCGACCACAGAGGAAGTGCCGGGGATATTGAAAGTGGAAATGTCGGTGGAGAAGGCGGGGTTGTCGATGGAGATGGTTCCGCTGGCAGGGTCGGAGAGGAAATTGGTTATGGTGACGGGAGTCACGGAAGTGCCGCCCACGTACATGTCCGGGAAGGCCAGGTTGTCGGTGGAGACGGGATACGCGCCCACCAGTCCGGCCAGGGAATATTTCACGCCTTGCAATATTTCTTTGGAGGTCATGTTTTGAAGGAATAAAACCACCTCACAGTTGGCCAGGTTCCAGTTGGCACCGGGGGTGAAGGACAGGTTCACGGTTGTGGTCCCGCCGGTAGCCAGGTCGATGGCGGTCCCGTTCTGGTTGGGGGTCATGACGCGGTTGACGTTGTCCACCGTGGTTTGGTTGAACCAGACTTGGGGGATGCTCGATTCGGTGACAACCGCATGCAGTTTCACGTTGGTGTTGGTATCCGCCTCGGGTTTGGAAACTGTGACAGCCACTTGGAACTCGTTGTTCACTTGGGCGCCTTGGGCGCTGATGGTGAAATGTGCGGGCACATTCAGGCGCGCGTTCACCTTGGGCAGATAGTTTGAATACATGGAGCTGGTGTTGCTGCCACCCACCGAGGGATTGAGGCCGTCAAAGTAGGCGGTGGGGTAGCCGGTGATGCCGTAGAAGCTGTTGCGGGCATGGGAATAAGTGTTTGAATAGGCGTCGCCCTGATGATTCTTGATCACCGCGACGGCATGTCCGTTTTGCAGCAGGTCATGGCAGCCCATGGCCGCCCCCGGGCAGTAAGGACAGGTTATGTAGGTGCCAACTTCCACCACCACCAGGTTGCGCGGCACGGCGGTGAGGGTGGCCAGCAGGCCAAGCAGGGCCAATATCAATAAAAGGTTCCTTTTCATCTTGATCTCCTTTGTTATGTACAAATCGAAAAACTTGTCATTCATTTCCTTCCAACTGCTGCCCCATATTTTGTCAAGACAATCCTGTGTGGCCTCCTAAAGACGAGTCAGGAAATCAGTTGGGGGATTATCTTTAGCAGTTCCTCCGGCTGGGTCACCACCCGGTCGGGGTTGTGTTCGCGCAGGTTTTGTTCAGAATGAAGGCCCCAACCCACGCTGACGATCTTCACGCGGTTGTGGTGGGCGGCTTTGATGTCGCGGACTTCGTCGCCCAGATAGACCACGCGCTCGCGGTCCAGGTTGTGGGTTCGGATCCTGGCCTTGATGCTGCGGTGTTTGTGCAGGATGCCGCTGGTGCCCTCCACCCAGTCGAAACAGCTGATCTGATGATGCCTAAGCCAGGCCTGCAAATTCTCGGTGTGGTTGGAACTGATCAGGGCCAGGGAATATCCCTGTTCTTTCAGCTTTTGCAGCACCGGGACCACCCCGGGGCAGGGTTCCAGGTCGGGGATCATTTTGTGGTATTCGTGCAGCACCACGGCGATGGCCTGGCCGAGTTTGTAGAGGGGAAACTTCACCGCCCGGCAGGCTTTGGGGAGGGGCAGGTCGCGCACCTGTTCGAACAGCTCGGAGCTGATGGTGCGGTAGCCGTAGCGCGGGGCCAGCTGGTTCACCAGTTCCAGGATCTTGGCGATGGAATCGGCCACCGTGCCGTCGAAATCGCAGATCAGGGTTGGCTTCATCGGGAGCGTTTCCTGGCGTCCAGGATCAGTTTGTAAGCTTGGTTGCGGCTGATCCCAAAACGTATGGAGAGGTTTTCAGCGAGTTCCTTGCTGCTGGCCGGGCCGGGCTCGAACTCCGCGAGGTAGGCCCTGATATCCGCTTCTGAGGCCGGCTGATCCGGTGTGGCGGCTTCCACAAGGATCACGAATTCACCCTTTTCCATTATCTGGTAGTCGGCCAAAATGTCTTCCAGCCTGCCGCGGATGAACTCTTCGTGCAGCTTGCTGATCTCGCGGGCGAGGCAGACCTGCCGGTTTCCACAGTGGGAGAGGAGGTCCTCAAGCGTTTGCTTCAGCCTGTGCGGTGCCTCGTACAGCGCGGTGGTGTGGGGGCTGGAACTGATGAGGGCGAGCCGGGCCAGCCTGTCTTTCTGTTTGAGGGGCAGAAAACCCAGGAACAGAAAGCTCTCCGGGTTTAGTCCGGAAGCCGTGACAGCCGGGATCAGGGCGGTGGCTCCGGGCAGGGGGATGATGGTCACACCCGCTTCAATGGCGGCGCGGACCAGCCAAAAGGCCGGGTCGGAAATCCCCGGGCTGCCGGCGTCGGAAACGACCGCGATGGACTTTCCTTCGTGCAGCAGGGCGAGGATTTCCGCCAGGCGTTGTTTTTCGTTGTATTTGTGCAGGCTGAGCAGCCTGGGAGCCTTGATCTGGTAATGCGAGAGCAGGAAACGGGTTTTGCGCGTGTCTTCGGCAGCGATCAGGTTCACACTCTTCAAAGTGTCCAGCGCGCGGAGGGTGATGTCACCCAGGTTTCCCACCGGCACCGGAACCAGATACAGGCTGCCTGCTGGCAAATCCGCTCCTTAAACCAGTTGCAGAGCTTTGCCCACCTTGATGAAGGCGGCGATGGCCTTGTCCAGGTCCTCGCGGCTGTGCGCCGCGGAAAGCTGAACCCGGATGCGGGCTTTGCCTTTGGGCACCACGGGATAGACGAAGCCAATCACGTAGATGCCTTCTTCCAGCAGCATGTCGGCCATTTTCATCGCCAGAGGCTCGTCGTAAAGCATCACGGGCACGATGGCGGTGTTGCCTTCCACGATCTTGAAGCCGGCCTTGATCATTTCCGCGCGGAAATAGCTGGCGTTTTCCCACACTTTGTCACGCAGAGCGGAGGAACCGGAAAGCAGGTCGATCACCTTGATGCTGGCGCCAACCACGGCGGGGGCGACGGTGTTTGAAAACAGATAGGGCCGGCTGCGCTGGCGCAGCAGCTCGATGATCTCTTTGCGGCCGGAGGTGAAACCGCCGTTGGCGCCGCCCATCGCTTTGCCGAGGGTGCTGGTAACTATGTCCACGCGGTGCTGAACGCCAAACTGTTCCGGGGTTCCGCGGCCGGTTTTGCCGATATAGCCGGTGGCGTGGGAATCGTCCACCATCACCAGGGCGTCGTATTTTTCGGCCAGATCGCAGATCTCGGGCAACCGGGCCATGTCGCCGTCCATGGAGAAAACGCCGTCGGTGCAGATCAGGCGGTACTTCAGGTCCTTGGCCTCGATCAGGCATTTTTCCAGCTCTTCCATGTTCGAGTGTTTGTAGCGGAAGCGCTGCGCCTTGCAGAGCCTCACTCCGTCGATGATGGAGGCGTGGTTCAGTTCATCGGAGATGATGGCGCTTTCCTCGTTCAGAAGGGGTTCGAACACACCGCCGTTGGCGTCGAAGCAAGCGGCGTAGAGGATGGTGTCCTCGGTGCCGAGAAACTCGGAGATCTTGCGTTCCAGATCTTTATGGATCTGCTGCGTGCCGCAGATGAAACGCACGGAAGCGAGGCCGTAGCCCCAGTCGTTCATGATGTCCTGGGCGGCTTTCACCACCTCGGGATGGTTGCCCAACCCCAGATAGTTGTTCGCGCAGAAGTTCATGACTTTCTTGCCAGTGCTCACACCGATGTTCGCTCCCTGGGGCGTGGTGATGACGCGTTCGTTCTTGTACAAGCCCTGCTGTTTCAGTTCCACAAACAGGTCTTGCAGGTCGGTTTTCATTTTGCCAAACATGGCAAACCTCCACAATATTATTGGTTCAATAGTTGGCACACTTTTTGGAGGCCTCGAATCAGTCAATAAAAAAAGCTCCCGGTGAGGGAGCCAGATTTTGGTGCAGAAGGCGGGACTCGAACCCGCACACCCGTTACAGGCACAAGATCCTTAGTCTTGCGTGTCTGCCAAATTCCACCACTTCTGCATCTGTAAACTCTTTGGGGTTCAGTTGCCCGGGTTGGTTTCCGCGGGAGGCGTCTGAGGCTGCTGCGGCGCGGAACCGGCCGGAGCGGCTTGCGCGGGCTGGGCCGCGGGAGCGCTCTGCGGGGCCGGGGCCTTGGTATCGCCAAACTTTTCGTTCAGCACTTTGGGAGCCTTTGTCTCGTTCACTCTGGATACCTGGAAAGCCAGGAACAGGCAGGAAACGACAAAGATCACGCCCAGGATCTGGGTCCATTTGCGCAGAAACTTGGAGGCCCCGCTGCCGCCGAACACGTTCATCGCCGCCCCGCCCAGGTTGGCATCCAGGCCACCCTTGGAGGTTTGGGACAAAATGACCAGCACCAGCGCGGCGCTGATTATGATATGGATCACCAGGGCAATCGTGTATATAAGCATGTTTCTTTCCTTAACTAACTTCGAAAAAGCATTGTCTGGAAACTAAGTTTTGGAAGCGGCTTTTTTGTCAATCAGAAAATCCCGCCGTTCCTGCCAAACGCTAACCAACATGGCCGCCAAAAGCAGCGCCGCGCCAAGGATGGCGGTGGATGAAACCTTTTCCCGCAGAAGCAGCCAGCCGCCCAGCATGGCGAAAACACCTTCCAGGCAAAGGATCACACTGGCCGCGTGGGGTTGCACTTTTTTCTGCGCGTGCAGCTGCAGGGTGAAGGCCACTCCCACGGACATAATTCCCGCGTAGAGAAGCGGCAGGCTTGCCGTTCGCACCCCGGCCAAGAGCTTCGCGGTGAAGATGCCCTGATGGCTGTGAACGCGGTGGACAAGGCTCCCGGCCAGGCTCAGGAACGCGCAAACCCAGTACTGGAACTGCGCCAGGCGCAAACTCGAGTGGGATTTGGTGAGCTTGTCGATCAATTGCACGTGCAGCGCCCAGAAGACAGCTCCGGCCAGCACCAGCGAGTTGCCCAAAGTGGCCTGCAAATTGGGTTTTCCGTTGATCAAAACCAGGCCGGCCAGACTCAGGGCCACGGCCAGGGCCAGCGGAGGATTCAGCTTCTGGCCCCTTCCCAGGCCGATCAGGGGAACGAACACCACGTAGAGCCCGGTGATGAACCCGGCGCTGCCAGCCCCGGTCCAGAGCATGCCAAACTGCTGCAAGCTGGCGGCGAGGAAAAGCAGCGATCCCAGCAGCAGGGGGCCTTTCCAGCTATTCCACTCAAGTGGCGCGGGGTCTGCTGACGCGATCTGCGCGCTGGGGTTTTTCGCTTTGGAAAACCATCCGGGCAGGGCCACGCAAACCGCCCCCAAAGCGAAGCGCAAAGCGTTGAAGGTGAAGGGGTCGAGGCTGTCCATGCCTTTGCGCTGGGCCACGAAAGCCAGGCCCCAGATCGCTGCGGTGAGCAGCAGGGTGAGATATGCCGCCAACTTATCTGGCCCGGCTTAGTCTTCGCGGCATCTCTTCCGGCTCAGGGCCAGGCCGCCGAAACCGCCAACCACTCCCATGTAATAGCCCAGATCGTAGGCCCAGCCTGTGTTAAAGACCTCGTAGAGGCGAACCTCCCGGTTGAACAATTGCCAGATCAGGCTGATCGGCGCGATCCAGCCGTGCCAGATGCCCATGAAAAATCCAGCCCGGTTATCGGCTGAACGTCCATTCACTCCTGGCGCGCAAGCGCAAAGCAGGGCCAGGCAGAACAGCAGGCCCAGGATCAACGCAAGTTTTGTTTTCATTTTTATACTCCCTGTTCAACCCAAACTGCCATGCCCCGGTTTTGGTCAAGAGAATTGTTGGGCAAACGTGTTCAACCCCGCGCCGCAATTGTCTGCGAAAAGGGTGATGCCTGGCAGGGTGTGTAAAAAAATCAACAATCATGCTTATTTTACCCGCTGCAATTATAAAAAAAGGCTTGCCAAGAAATGGCGCGCCCGAAACTATGGAGAAAGAACAACCTTAAGGTAAGGAGACCACATGCTGTACACGCTTCCAGATGGCCGCAGTTTCGAGCTGGAGCAGGTTAGCAGAGTGTCCAGGATCCGGGACGAGGGTGTGGACGCCGGGCCGATCGGTTACAGCAAATTGGCGTTCCACATCAGTTTCAGAGGCAATGAAGTGATCGAAGTTGAGCTTCCCTATCTATACTCGGACTGGGTGGAGCAAAAAAAGAAGCTGAACTGCATCCGTGAGGGGCTGTTGCAAAGCATTCGCGAATATGGCGGAGAGGTTGACGATTCCTGACTCCTGGCCCCATTTCCGCTGATTTATAAACCACCCCCGCGTTCACGCTTCAGCCCCGAACACACGTCATTCCGGACGCAGGTGCTTGGGCGCCGGAGATCCGGAATCCAGCTCTGTTGGGTAATGCCTTTACAGGGTGTCGAGGCAGGCTGTGCCCGCATCGACCACTACTTGGTCGGGGTTTTGGTTTGGTTTGGCTGTTTGGATTCCTGAGCCCCGGGGCAGATGCCTCCACCCCGGAACTTTATACCGGCTCTCAACCACCCGGTTTGATTGAAAGCCGAACTATCCGGTCTTACGGCGCCAGCAGTTTCAGGATGTCGTCCGTGATGCTGATGGTGATCAGGTCTTTATAGGAGTAGGCCTGTTCGATGTCGGTCCCGTAGGCGTTGATCTTCACCTTGCCGTTCACCCGGTAGCTCACCTCACCGTTGATAGCGCCCTTGGCGATGTTGTAGATGGCTTTGAGGTTGTTCACTTTAAAGATCATCGTGCCTTCGCGGGAGTAGACCTTTTCGTCGAAGCTCAGGGCTTTGTCCAGGTCGCCAGTGCCGGATTCCGCGTTGCCGATGGTGATGTTGGCGGGAAATTCCTCCAGGGTGAATTTGAGCCCGTAGGGATTCATCACGATGAAATCCACCAGGACCTGGGTCTCGGTGATGCCAACTTTGCCCAGATAGCTGCGTTTGATCTTGAAAATGTCGTCGCCGTTGGCTTTGAAGGTGCTCAAAACCATTTGCAGCTGATCCCGGATGTCGATCTCGTAGGGCTCTTCGAACACCAGGTTTTGCCTGGTGCCCAGCACCTTGCCAGAGCCTGTTCCCGCGATATAGACAAAGACCTTCTGGTCGGAGTAATTCACCAGTTTAACGGTGGGCCGGGTATCCAGGGTGATGTCAAAATCGAGGGCGCTGGCTTTGCGGCCGGGGATCTCCACCGCCCGGCTGAGCGAGGCCGTGCCGATCTGTTCGCGGTTTTTGTTCAGCAATGCCACGTCCATGTCGTTCAGTTTGAGTTTGTAACGGTTGGGGTTGAGCACGCTGAGCGAGATCTCCAGCCTGATCTTGTCCGGATCGATGGAGACGACCTTGATGTCGTGGATTTTTTCCACCTTGGGGCTTTTGAAGAACAATTTGCAAGATCCCAGGCTCAGCAGAGCCGCACAGATCAGCAGGCAATTGAGTGCATTACGCATCTGTACCTCACGTGTTGGTTTTATGTTTGCAGGTCAAACTCGATCCAGGGGCCGAAGCTGCGGAACCAGTTCTCCAGCGCGAACACGTTGAAGATCATCTCCGCCTGGGAGTTGTCGCCCTTCTGATATTTTTGCCAGTTAGCCCAAACGCGGGGCAGGTCCCAAATCCCGCGGCGGCGGAATTCCGTGGAGCTGAACAGTTCGTTCACGGCCGCTTTCATCCCCCCGCGCAGCCATACGGCGTGGAAGGGGGATCCGAACACAGCTTTGTCCCGGCGTTCCGCGATGGCCCGGGGAACGATGGGGCGCATGGCCTGGCGGTGGATGTGCTTTCCGGACGCGTGGCGGATCTTGAAGGCGGAGGGCAGAGAAAAGGCGAATTCCACCAGTTCGTGGTCCAAAAAGGGCACCCGGCTTTCGATCGAGGCGGCCATGGACATGCGGTCCTCCCAGTGCAGCAGGGTGGGCAGGGAGGTGAAATAGACCTCATTGTAAAGGAAGTTGGCCAGCCTGGTCCCCTCCAGATCGGCGATGCGCGAGAGGATGCCGGTTTCCAGCGATCTCTTGGCCTGGGTTGTGAATTCCCGGTTAAAGGGTTCGAAGCGCAGGTGCCAGAATTCCATCTCGTACAGCCGGGATTCCGGAAACGCTGCCGCCAGCAGGGTTTTCGCGATCCCCGCCAGGTTTTGGGGGAGGGTGTGGTTGCTTAGGTAAGCCTTCAGTTCGGTGCCGATTTTTCCCTGCCGCCGGTCCCGCAGCAGGTCGCCCAGCCAGCGGTATTGCGCGTGTTTGTAGCCGGCTGTGAGTTCATCGCTGCCCTGTCCGTCCAGCAACACTTTCACGCCGTGCTCCCGCGCCAGGCGCATCACGGCGTATTGCGCGGCGAATCCCGCTCCCAGCGGCAGATCGTTGAACCAGGTGGCTTCGGCGAACCACTGCAGCGCGTCGTCCACCTTGGGTGACGTGAGATGCGAAACACAGCCGCAGGCCGAGGCCACTTCAGCGATCCAGCGCCGTTCATCGAGCTGGGGCAGCTCGGCAAAATAGGAGGAAAAGGTCTGCAGTTGGATGTCGCTGTGCCGCACGGCGCTGCACACGATGGCCGAGGAATCCAAGCCGCCGCTCAGGCAGGCCCCAACCTCCACATCCGAGCGCATCTGCCAGCCCACCGCGCGTTGGAACAGGGCGCGGTACCTTTCGGTGGCGTCTTCCAGGGACAAAGTGCTGCTGCCAAAGGTGGAGGGGTCCAGGCGATGATGGGTCCACACCGCGATCTGCCCGTCTTTCACGGCCATGGCGGTGCCTGGCTCCAGGGCGTGGATGTTGGTCCAGAAGGTTTCACCGCCGTAAACCTGCAGTGAATTGATCTTCATGGCGCGCCAGAGCATCGGCCGGTTCAGGCTTTTGTTCACGGGCGTAAGCAGCAGCTGTTTGATCTCCGAGCCGAAATATAGAACCTGGTCGTGGATGCAGTAGTAGAAAGGTTTCACGCCAAAGCGGTCCCTCGCGCAGAACAGCCGGCGCTGCTTTTCATCCCAGATGGCCAGGACCCAGATGCCGTTGAACCTTTTCAAACAGTCATCTCCCCAGGCGTGGTAAGCCTTGAGGATCACCTCGGTGTCGGAGCGGCTGCGGAACCCATATCCTGCCCTGTTCAGCTCTTCGCGCAGCTCCACATGGTTGTAGATCTCACCGTTGAAAACAATGTGCAGGCCCAGTTCCGGATCGCTCATGGGCTGATGTCCGCCGGCCCCCGGATCGAGGATGGCCAGGCGGCGGAAACCAAAGCCCAGCCTTGCTTTTTCCCCTTCATCCAGCCGCGGATGCAGGGCCTTCACTTCCGCGGAGGAATCCTGGCCGGAAAACGACTCCCTGACGCCGGTTTCAGGGCTGCAGAGGAAATAGCCCTCGTCATCCGGCCCGCGGTGCCTGACCGTGTTGGTCATTTCCCTCAGCAGCCGGATGTCAGCGATTCTTTCCGCGTCGAGACAAAGGATTCCGCTTATTCCGCACATGATGGGGTAGCAGATATCTGAACCTTTGAATATGGTCAAGCTAATTTTGGACGGCTCCCAATATCAATACGGTATCAATACGGAATCATTACGGATGAAATCCGTATTGATTCCGTATTGATACCGTATTGATATTGGGAGCGAAGGCGGTGTGTTAGTGGAGACAAATTTGTTGACAGGAACCAATGTTCATCTAAGCGGGTCTGAGTGGTTTCCGGCAAATCTTTGCCGGAGCGGATGACCCATCAAGAAAGTGAGGCCGAACATGAAACACAAACCCGTAACCTTGTTGCTGATCCTGCTGCTGGCGGGAAACCTCAGCGCTTTGCATTTTGCCCGCTGGAGCACCTCCATGGGCTCGTTCACCGCTGAGATTTACGATCAGTGGGTGCCGATAACCGCCAATAACTTCATTTCGCTTGCCAACAGCGGCTTTTACAACGATCTGATCTTCCACCGCGTGGTGGCGGGCTTTGTGATCCAGGACGGCTGTCCCCAGGGTACAGGTTATGGCGGGCCGGGATACACCATTCCCGACGAATTCCACCCCAACCTGCATCACGACCAGGCCGGGATCCTGGCCATGGCGCATTCTTCCGCGCCAAACTCCGCCGGGTCTCAATATTACCTCACCCTGGTTCCCACCCCCAATCTGGACGGCAACTACGCGATCTTTGGCAAAGTAATCCAGGGCCTGGACACCGTTCTGGCGATCGGCCAGGTGCCGGTGGATGCCGACGACAGGCCGCTGACGCCTGTGACCATCGACACTTTGAGGATCCTGGACCTGGCCATAATGAACGTGACGCCCTCCGATTCCAGCACGGTAACGGTGAACGTGAACGAGCCGCAGATGTTCGTGGTGGAAACGGTGTCCAACCTGCCCACGCAGTATGACTGGATGGTGGACGGAGCGCAGGCCGTGGGCATGGATTTCATCCTGGAAACCACATTTTCCACCCCCGGCCTCCACTCCGTGGCTTGCGTGATCAGCAACGCCGACTGGACCCACACCATCGCGTGGAATGTCCTGGCGGAGGGAACAAATGTTGAAGACAGCGTCCCGCCGGTGCTACAAGGACTGGAGATCATGCCCCACCCCCTGCGGGAGGGGGCCACGCTGAGACTGGCTGAGGGCCGCGGCGGACCTGTTCAGGTAAGTGTTTATGACCTCCGGGGCCGCTTGCTGATCGCGGCGCCTGAGCCACTGAAGCAAGGCTCCGAGTGGTTTTGGGATGGCTGTGATGCCCGGGGTAAACGCCTTCCGGCCGGGATCTACGTGATCCGGGCTAGTTCGGCGGACCAAAGTTATTCGCGGCGCTGTGTGGTTTTCTAAAAAGGCTCTCTGGCAAACCGAGGTGGTGGGAGTAAAACACTCGTCCCTTGGTAAGATAATGACGCTCCGGAGCGGGTTGGGCTGAATGTTCTGCCGCGTTAATGGAGGCGCAAACGTCCCCGTTTGCGAAGCTTCGCAGAAGCTTGTCTTTAGATTCCGAAAGGCCCTCCCGGCCTTTGCAGACGGGGACGTCTGCCACTCCTGTTTTCTGCTGGAGTCGAAGCTCGTGACTCGCCCGACTCCAGCTTCACCGCCCGGAATGACACTCCGGAGCGGGTTGGGCTGAATGTCCTGCCGCGTTAATGGAGGCGCAAACGTCCCCGTTTGCGAAGCTTCGCAGAAGCTTGTCTTTAGATTCCGAAAGGCCCTCCCGGCCTTGGCAGACGGGGACGTCTGCCACTCCTGTTTTCTGCTGGAGTCGAAGCTCGTGACTCGCCCGACTCCAGCTTCACCGCCCGGAATGACACTCCGGAGCGGGTTGGGCTGAATGTCCTGCCGCGTTAATGGAGGCGCAAACGTCCCCGTTTGCGAAGCTTCGCAGAAGCTTGTCTGTAGATTCCGAAAGGCCCTCCCGGCCTTGGCAGACGTGGACGTCTGCCTCTCCTGTTTTCTGCTGGAGTCGAAGCTCGTGGCTCGCTCTGCTCCAGCTTCACCGCCCGGAATGACGGAACGGGGGCGTCCGGTTGAAGCCGGTGTTCCGTGCAGGTGTGACAGCCTCCCCTGCTATCTGAGGGGCGGTTTGTTCGCCACCAGCTGCAGCAGCCTGCCTTCCCCGGCAGGCAACGAGATGTGGGCCTCGCTGTTGATGATGGGGTGAAACATCCGGTCGTGGGGGTCCCAGAGTCCCGGATCAGGGCCGTAGGCGGCCAGTTTTTTCCGGTCGAAGGTGAGGGTGAGGATCTGGGCCTCAGCTTCCGGAAAATACTCAGCGAATTCCCGGTCCGGAACGTAAAGCGGATCAGTGATGGTGCCGGGGCGGAAGAAATTGCCGCGCCGGTTCACCAGCATGAACCAGGGTTTGTCCTCGGCGTCCTGGTACAAGGCGCACTGCACGAAGCCTTCGTAATCGCCGTTACCCTGTTTCAGCACTTGCAGCCGCTTGATCAGGTTTTTCTTTTGCCACCTGCTGTTGGGGGCTTTTTTGGTGCCTATGGTCTCCGCTGACAGCCAGGTGAGTCCGCGGATGATCTTTCCGTAGCCCAGAACCCGGAGATTGCTGGAGGCCACGGCGGGCCAGGCGATGGGGTCAGGTTCCGGATCAGGGAAGTTTTTGGCCCCCCTTTGGGAAAAGAGCACCGCGCGGTTGCCGTAACCCTCGGCATCGGGAAACACCCTGAGGCGGTAGTGGATGATGCCGTCCGGCTTGTAGCAGAGAGGCAGATAGAGCAGCGCTTTTTGGGTGGCGGAGGGGGGCTGGATCCAGGTTAGCCATCTGTCGCCGCCGCTGTTTTTCACCCAGTTCCCCAAAACCTGCACGATGGGCAGGAAGGAGCGGCCTTTCTTTTCATCGCGGTAGAGCATGCTGCCCCGGTAAACCCGCAGCAGCTTTTGGTCCAGCACATCCTGGATGAACAGGCCGGAACCTCTGTCTTTCGGGCCCCATTTGAGGTCCGGCGCGAGGGGATAGATGTCCGGCGCGATGATCTGCGGCTGGGCGAGCTTGCGGAAGGCGTCCACGTGATCGTAATAGACCTGGTTTTGCTTGTCGAGCACGAAGTTTTTTCCCTGATAGTCGTACACGGCGGTGAAAACCCTGGTGCCAGCCTCATGGGCGGCGTCCTCGATCAGTTTGAAGCCGGCGAACTGGCCCAGGTGGGGTTCGTCGAAAGTGTAAAAACCGCTCAGGTTGCCAGCTCCGGCTGCCACCAGGCTCAGCATGCGTTCCTGGATCCCCTGGCGCATCACGGTCCGGTTCGTCACCAAGTCGTGATGCAGCTGGTCCTCGATCTCCACATAGTCCAGCTCCACATCGCAATTGCCGTACCACCAAAGGCGGGGATTGAGGTTCACCAGACGCAGCAGCTCCTGGGAATCGGGAGTGGCCGGATCGCCGTCGTGATCGGCGCTCAGCAGGTTCGCGGCCAGCAGGTCGGAGTAGGGTATCCGCAGAGTGATCTCTGTGAAGTCGCCTCCGGAAGAGAGCAGCAGGTCGTTGAGCCGGAAAACGGTTTCGGTGAGCCCGCGGTCCTGGTTGAGATGGCGCAAAACCCTGGCCTGGGCGGAAAAAACGCCGCCCTGAAGTTCGTAGCCGCTCACATCGAAGCGCAGCAGGGGTTCGTCGATCCGCAGGTCTTTTTTCACCTTGCCGATCCGGAAGCGGTAGGTTACGCGGATGAAGCTGTTCTCATGCCCCGGGGGATCGAGCTGGCGCAGCACGAATTCTTTGCCAAAGCGCACATAAGCCCCGTTTTTATTGGGCCAGCGATATCGGAGATCGGTGAGCAGCCAGCCCGGCCTGTCTTTCCCCATGCTTGCCTGCCAGGCCCAGCCGTAGGAAGCTCCGGCGATGTCGACAGGCCTGCCCACCCGCGGCATCTTCTTGTCGCTGCGGGCGGCATACCAATGCTGATTGTCCAGGCCGTCGCCGTATTTCAGGTCCTTTTCGCTGGCGAATTCGGCTTCAAAACGGAGCAGGTTGTTCGTGGACAGGGCGTAGCTGGGATAACTCTTAACATCGGAGGAGGGGCCGGGCCAGGTTTTGTCTGCCAGCCAGGCGTCCAGGCCGAAGCTGTCAAGCTCCTTCAGCAGGGTGGCCAGGTCGGCATTGTCCTCAAAAGTTTCCACCAGGTTGGAATTGTAGCCAAGGGCTTGCATCTGCCTGTATAGGGCTTCCCGCTGGGCGGAGTTTCCGCTGTTGCGCAGATAGGAGTAGGTTCCCAGTAAAAAATCGTCTGAGTGCTTTGCCGCCAGGGGCGGCAAGATCAGGCAAGCCAGCACGCAGGCCAGCAGGATCGGGGTAACTGCCGTTCTGGTCATCATCTGTCTCCTTGTTTGGTGTTGATCATCCCGGAGGGCGATATCACTTTCTCGGCTGAGGGCCGCATCCGGTCAAGCGATTTTTCCGGGCTGGCCAGTTTTGGGGCCGGTCACTCGCTGAGGTTGATCTTGCGTGAGCGGAACCCGTAGCCCAGCACGTCGTAGACGTCCGTAACGATCATGAACGCGTCGGGATCGATGTCTTTCACGATGTCCGTGAGCAGGGGTACCTGGCGGCGGTTGATCACACAGAAGAGCACCTCGGTCTCTTTTTTCTCGTAACCGCCCAGGGCCTTGAAAAAAGTTACGCCGCGGTCGAGTTCCGTGTAGATGTCCTCCTTGATCTCGTCAACCTTGGGCGAGATCACGTAAACACCTTTGATGTAGGGCAGGCCTTCGGAAGCGAGGTCGGTGATCTTGGTGGTGATGAAGAGGTTGATGTAGCCCCAGATGAGGATCTTGGGGTCTTTGAGCAGGATGGCCACCAGCAGGATGATCCCGCTTTCCACGATGTAGTAGCCGGTGCCGATGGAAACCCCGGCCTTCTGTTTGATCAGGGCCACGGGGATGTCCGTGCCGCCGGTGGAGCCACGGGATTTGAAAATGATGCCGAGGCCGAGGCCCAGCACCACGGAACCCGCGATGGCTGAAAGGAGCAGGTCTTCCGGGCCGAGGTAGGCAAAGATGGTGCGGCCCTGATAGCTGTAAGTATGCTCTCCCAGGCTCAGGATGCCTATCCTGGCGATGTTTTGGATGTTAACCAGATCGGTGAAAACAGATGAGATAAGCATGCCCAGCACGGATTTGGCGCCGAAGGATCTGCCGATGAAGATGAAACTGATCACGAACAGCGGGATGTTCAGAATGATCATGGACATGCCCACGGGGATGCGGAAATAGAAATTCAGCACCTGGGCGAGACCGCCCACGCCGCCCGGAGCCATGTTGTAAGGCATCAAAAACCAGGCGTAGCCGATGGCCACCAGCAAAGCCCCAAACACTATCCCGGCCATGTATTTGGCTTCCCGGAGGAAGAGCTGTTTTCCCTGTAATTTCTTCATTTTTAGTTCTCCTAATAGCTTGACGGATTGGCGCGCTTCAGAATGATGGCATCTTCGTGCGGGATTGGCTTCGGATGGGAGTTTCAGCCCCGCTGGCAAAACTTTGACAAGGAACATCAGATGATCATCGACCTGAGATTTGACGGCAACAAACACAGCCATATCGAACTGGAAGCGGCAAAACCGATCCGCGAGATCCTGAAAGGCACGGACATCCCTGCCGACAGGATCTTGTCCTACAAAATTGACCACGTCCGTTATGTCAATGATGAATATACTCCCACGCAAAACATGCTGGTGGATTGCATCTCATACAACCACCCCGAAGGCAGCCGGATCTACCAGGACTCCGTGATCTTCATCCTGGCCAAGGCGTTGAACGCTATCCTGGGAGCGGGGCATGCCCTGGTGATCGAACACTCAATCGGCGACGGCGTCTTTTGCGAGGTATTCGGCACCCAAAGCTGGACTCCGAATGACTGCCAGCGGGTGAAAGAGGAAATGCTGCGGATCGTGGAGGGCGACCTGCCGATCGACAAGATTTTGGTGAAAACCCGGGAGGCACTGGAGATCTTCAGCACCATGGGCCGGAAGGACGTGATCAAGAACCTGCAGTATCGTTTCAGCGAAGAGGTTTACGTTTACCGCTGCGGCAAGTATTACGACCGCTTTCTGCGCCCCCTGGCGGACAGGACCGGCATGGTGAGGGAATTCGACGTGGTGTACAAGGAAACCGGCTTCGTGTTGAGGTTTCCCACCGGCAGGGAATGCCGCCTCGCCCAGCCCTTCGTGCTGCCGGAAAAGATATTCCAACTGCACCAGGAACACGACAAATGGCTGGATATCCTGCGCGTGCACAACATCATCGACATCAACAAACTGACCGACAACTACGAGATCTCGGAATTCATCCTGGTGGAGGAAGCCCTGCACGAAAAGAAGATCGCCGAGATCGCCGCCGACATCGTTAAACACCCGGAAGTGAAGTTGATCCTGATCGCCGGGCCTTCCTCCTCCGGCAAGACCACCTTCGCCAAACGCCTGTCCATCCAGCTGCAGGCCTCCAAAGCCAAACCGAACGTGGTGGGCCTCGATGATTATTTTATCGACCGAGACAAAACCGTGCGCAAGGACAGCGGCGAATTTGACTTCGAATCCATTTATGCCCTGGACCTGGAGTATCTTAACAAACAGCTTACCCAGCTGCTCAGCGGCGAGGAGGTGGAGCTGCCGCATTACGATTTCACCCGCGGCATGCGCCGCCGCAGCAACAAGATCATCAGGCTGCGCGAGGAAGACGTGATCGTGATGGAAGGCATCCACGGCCTCAACGACGAACTCACCGCGGCCATTCCGGCCAACCGCAAAGCCAAGATCTACGTGAGCGCCCTGAATCAGCTCAACATAGACAACCACAATCGCGTGGCCACCACCGACTGCCGTTTGCTGCGCCGGATGATCCGAGACCACCAATACCGCGGCTACACAGCCACAGAGACCATGCTGCGCTGGCCCAGTGTGCGAGAAGGCGAGGAAAAGAACATCTTCCCCTATCAGGAAAACGCGGATTATATGTTCAACAGCAGCCTCACCTACGAGCTGGGAGTGCTGCGCAAACACGCCTGGAAACTGCTTCTTTCGGTTCCCAAAAGCTCCGCCGCCTACACCGAGGCCCAGCGACTGCTGGCCCTGCTGGCCAACGTCAAAGACATCCCGGACGCTCTGGTGCCCTACAACTCGATCATCAGGGAATTCACCAACGGCTCCATCTTCAGGTACTGAGCGTGAACAGGATCCATATTCTGGCCGATGACGTGCGCAACAAGATCGCCGCGGGCGAGGTGATCGAACGGCCGGCCTCTGTGGTGAAGGAACTGGTGGAAAACGCCATCGACGCCGGCGCCACCCAGATCACGGTGGCGGTGGAGAACGGTGGCAAGGACCTGATCCAGGTGAGCGACAACGGCTGCGGCATGAGCCCGGACGACGCTCTGCTGGCCTTTGAACGCCACGCCACCAGCAAGATCAAGACCGTGGGCGACATCATCAGCATCGGCACCCTCGGTTTTCGCGGGGAAGCCCTGCCCAGCATCGCCAGCGTGAGCAACCTGACCCTGATCACCCGCGACGCCGCCAGCGAGGTCGCCACCCAGGTGGACTTCGATTTCGGACGCCTGCGCAACGTGGGGCAAACCTCCTCGAATCCCGGCACCAACATCACCGCGCGCGGCCTCTTCAAGGCCTTGCCCGCCCGGCGCAAGTTTCTGCGCAGCGCTCCGGCCGAGTTGCGCCACATTCTCAAATACATCCACTACCAGGCCGTGCTGCATCCCGGCATTGGCTTCAAACTCTTTGTGGAAGGCAATCAGAAGCTTTCCTTCGTGGTCGCGGAAAATCGCGAACAGCGGATGGGTGAGGTGTTCGGCTCCGGATTTTTCAATGACGACATCATCCCAGTGCAGGCCGAATCCGAGGATTACCGCCTGGAAGGATACATTTTTGGCTTGGAAGACCGCAGCGACAAATTGGTGGACATGCAATACTGCTTCATCAACGGACGCTACATCTCCGACAAAACCGTGAAACACGCCATCAAGGCTGCCTACGAGCCCTTCATTCTCAAAACCCGCGTCTGGCAAAAAGGCAGCACCCCGCCCTACGTGCTGTTTCTGGACATCCCGGTGGAGCAGATCGACGTGAACGTCCATCCCGCCAAACTGGAGGTGCGGTTCCGGGAACAGCAGAAAGTGCACTCGCTTGTCTTCCTCACGCTCACGGACGCCCTGAACGCCTATGAACACGCGAAATTCGCCTCCGCCCGCGTGAAATTCGACCACGCCCAGCAGGTGAACGAAGCCACTTTCGTGGAGCGCACCGTTTACGGCAACAAGGTGGATGTGCCCCGCTTTTCCCAGTATAAAAAAGAGTTTGGCAGTCTCTATCAGGATGAGCTGTTTCCCGCATCCCAAGCGGATCCGGCCCCTCCCCGCAAGATCGAGGTGCCGCTGGTGGACGCGGACAAAAAGGACAGCGAGGACCAGCTGGAAATAGCCAACGACCTGCCCAACGAGTCGTTCCAGTACAGGCTGCTGCTGCGCAACGAAGAGGACTACATCAATCCCTGGCAGTTGCACAACACCTACATTTTCATCCAGGTGGAGGATGGCCTGGTGATCATCGACCAGCACGCCGCCCACGAGCGCGTCATCTATGAAAAGCTGCTGCAGCGCACCCAGGGAGCGCCGCCGGTGCGGCAGAAACTGATAATTCCGCTTGTGATCGACATTCCGCCGATCGTGGCCACAGAGATCCGCGATCTGGTGGAACAGAACCTGGAATTGCTGGAGAAGACAGGCTTCGTGCTGAAAAAATTCAGCGGCGATTCCCTGGTGATAGAGGAAATTCCGGCCGAACTGGATGACTGGCAGGGCGGCAAGATCTTCATCGAGATCCTCAAACAGCTGGAGGAAGAGCTGGAACTGAACCCCGATTTCCGCGAATCCCTGGCCAAATCGATCGCCTGCAAAGCCGCGATCAAAGCTGGGAAGAAGCTTACCCGCAAGGAAATGCTTAACCTGATCAATCAGCTTTTCGCCTGTCAGATGCCCTATTTCTGCCCCCACGGCCGGCCGTTGATCCTGAAAATGCCCCTGGCGGAGTTCGAAAAGAAATTCAAGCGCCAGCTATGATCCCCCTGGTCACGCTGGAAGGGCCCACCGCCTCGGGAAAATCCGATCTGGCCTTGCGCCTGGCCCAGGAACTGGACACGGAGATCATCTCCGCGGATTCGCGCCAGGTTTACCGGCTTCTGGATATCGGCACGGCCAAGCCCTCCGCCGCGGACCTGATGGCGGTAAAGCACCATTTGATCGGCATAATCGAACCTTCGGAGAGCTACAACGCCGGCAGGTTCATCGCCGACGCCTCGGAAGCCATTGAAACGCTGCACCGGCAGGGGAGGATCCCGCTGATCTGCGGCGGTACGGGACTCTATGTGGAGTCCTTGCTGCAAGGCCTCTTTCCACAGGCCGGCATCGATCCCCAGGTGCGGCGCCAGCTGCAGGAGCGTTTGCAAAGCGAGGAATTGAGCGCTTTGTATGGTGAGCTGGCCGCGCTGGATCCCGATTTTGCCGCAAAAATCAGCCGCAATGACAGGCAACGGATTCTGAGGGGTCTGGAGATCTTTGCCGCCACCGGCTTTCCCATCAGCGAACACTGGCGCCGCCAACAGCCCGGCAGCAGTTTCCGGGCTTTCCGCGTCCTCTTGGATCCACCCCGGGAACCGCTCTATGAAAGGATCAACGCCCGGACGGCCCGGATGCTGGAAGAGGGTTTGCTCGACGAGATCAGCCACGTTCTGAAAATTGGGTTTAACCCTTCCGCGCCCGGCCTTAACAGCGTGGGCTGCAAAGAATATCTGCCGCATCTGCTGGAAGCCGCTTCCCTAAAGGATTGTTCCACCCTCGCCGCCCAGCACACCCGCAATTACGCCAAACGCCAGTGCACCTGGTACCGCAAGCGCAAGTTTGATTTGACATTGGGCTCCAATGTGTGTATAATATCAGAGATCCCCACACTCATTAGAGATTGGCGGAAATCTTTGCACTGAGGAATGAATGCATCTGGTCGCGAAGGTCTTTGACCTGATTATCACAGAGGACGAAGTCCTCACGGAAAGCGAAAAGCTGATCGGGCAGAACGGCCCGCTGGCTTTGGTCCAAGCCTTGAACCGGGTGATAGACCGCTGTCTGCTTCTGCATGAAGCACTGCGGGCCGGCATCCAAGTCACGGAGGACGAATTTGACAGCGCCTTGCTGGAGACCCTGGAGGACATCGACGAAGCCCCTCAAAACGAAGCGCAGACCCAGGACATGGAAGAGCGCATCCGGCAGAAAATCGTGATCCGCAAATATGTGAGCCAGATCATCGGGCAAGACCATATCATCGCCGATGACCAGCTGCTGGCTTTCTATGAAGACCAACCGGAGGTTTTTTTCGCGCCGGAGGCAGTGCGGGCCTCCCATATTCTGTTCCGCAGCGATGAACCGGAGGCTTTGCGCAAAGCCACTGACTTACGCGCCCAGATTCACACTCAGGCCGATTTCGCAAATGTATGCCCCAGCCACTCGCAGTGCCCTACCGGAGCGCGTTGCGGCGATTTGGGCTGGTTTCCCCGCGGCCGCATGATCAAGGAGATCGAAGATGTCGCCTTCGCCCTCGAACCAGGCCAGATCAGCGATGTCTTTCAAACCCGCCACGGCTATCACATCCTGTTGGTTACAGACCGTAAACTGCGTCAGCGCATACCTTTCGAAGAGATCAAGGACAGCCTCAAAGCCAGGCTGGTCCAGCTGGAAAGGGAGTATTTCCTCATCCGCCACATGAACGACCTGCGCCGAGACCACGAGGACCAGATCCAGATCCTCGACCCCCGCTTCAGCTGCTGACCCTCATTTTCAGCCTTCCACCCAGGCCAGGACCTCCCGCTGGAGGTCCAACTTCTGAATCTCGCTCAAATCCTTGCCGCGTTCAAGCGTGAACGTGGCCACGAACTGGCCCGGCTGACTCCTCATCACTCGGATCTCATCGCCTAACTTTATGGCTTCGTTGATGTCGTGGGTAACGAGTATGATGCTCAACTTCAACTCTTTAGCGATATATCCAAGCCAGTTTTGCAGTTGCAATCTGGTGATGGCATCCAGGCTGGCGAAGGGCTCGTCGAGCAGCAGCAGTTCCGTGTCCATCATGCAGGTGCGTAGAAAAGCCGCTCGCTGGCGCAGACCGCCGCTGAGCTGGTAGGGCAGGTGCGCGGCGTGATCCTCCAGCCCGAAGACCGGCAGCAGTTCCTTCACCCGTGATTTGGCGGTCTTTACGTCACCGCCTTTGATCCGCACGGGAATCAGGGCGTTTTCCGATACGTTCAGCCAGGGAAAGAGCAGGTCGTCCTGGGGCATATAGCCCAGGCAGCCGCTTTTGCCGGTGATCTCATCGTCCCGGAAAAAGATCTCTCCGGAATCGGGCCGGGTGATCCCGGCCAGCAGTTCCAGAAACGTGCTTTTGCCACAGCCACTGCTTCCCACCACGCATACGAAGCTCTGCGCCCGCATCTCGAAATCAACCTCGCGCAGGATCAGTTGAGGCTGCCCATGCAGCAGGAAGGATTTGCTTAGCTTACGGGCCCTGAGGATCGGCTGCATCAGGCAGAAACTCGTTTGTGAAGGCCGCCAGGGCCTCCACGCCAGTGGTGATGATCCCCTTGCGTAGCATCCAGTCGGCAAAATTCTTCCAGATTACCGGGTTTTGCTGGCCCCAGCGGGGAGCATCGGCTTGGAACTGGCTGCTGAGATACTCCAGGCTGGCCTTCACTAGCTCAGGGTCAAGCTCCGGGACCGCCCGGGAAAATACTTCAGCGCTTTCGGCGGGGTCTTTGACGCAGAATTCGTAGCCCTTGGTTGTGGCCGCCAGGAACTTGCGCATCAAATCCTGGTCCGAATTGGCCAGCAGATCGCTGGTGATAAGCACCGGCGTGTAGAAATCGAAGATGGGGTCGATCTCCCGGGCGGGGATGAAGTTAATGTCGATGCCTTTCAGCCGGGCCTGGACGCCGTCCCATCCGTGGTAGATCCACTCAAAATCGGCGTTCTTGCCAATTGTGGTGAAGAAATCGGTAACTCCATGCACCACTTCCACGCTTTCGAAATCCGCATCGCTGCTCTCCATCACCTGCTGCAGGATCCCCAGTTCGGAAGGCCAGCCGGAGCTGCCGTACCTTTTCCCGCTGAATTCCTTCGGGGAAGTGATGCCTGATTCTTTCAGGGACGCGAATCCGGAAGTGTTGTGCTGGATCACCGCGGCCAGGGATTTCACCTGAACACCCTGGGAGCGGGCGATGGTTACGCTTTCCTGATAGCTGAAGCCAAACTCCGCCTGCCCCATGGCCACGATCTTTTCCGCCGTGTTTTCACCCGGTTGGATGATCTCCACATCCAGGCCCTGTTCTTTGTAATAGCCCAGATCACGGGCCACATAAACCCCGGCATGGTTGGTGTTTGGGGTCCAGTCCAGCACCAGGCGTACCTTGCGGAGTTCGGGCCCCTCATTTTTTTGCTTGCAGCCGGCAAAAGCTAGCAGCAGAACAAGGATCAGCATGATACTAAGAATTTTGTTATTCAATTTATTGCTCCCTATGATATGATATAAAACTTAAGCTCTGGGGTGATACATTCTGTGTGTTTCAAGCAGATAACGTGTATCGACGTGGGTGTAGATCTGAGTGGTGTTCAAGCTGGAGTGACCCAGCAACACCTGCACGATGCGCAGGTTCACGCCTCCTTCCAGCAGATGGGTGGCGAAAGAATGCCGGAAGGTGTGGGGTGTGATCTCCTGCTTGAGGCCGGCTTCCAGGGCGGCCTGGCGCAGGATCTTCCAGAAACCCATGCGGGTAAGCTTGCCGCCACGGTTATTCAGGAACAGATTGTCGGTTTGGGAAAGTTTCAGCAGGGCGGGGCGGGTTTGACCAAGATAGTCTTTCAGGATGTCTGAAACGCTATCCACAAAAGGGACAAATCGCTGTTTGGAACCTTTGCCGCGCACCAGGATCACGCTCTCGCCAAAATTGAGGTCATGGGTGGTGAGTCCCAGCAGTTCGGAGACGCGCAACCCTGTGCAGTACAGCAGTTCCAGCATCGCCCGGTTGCGTCTCTGCAGCACGGTTTCCCGGGGCAGTTCGTCCAGAAAGGCCAGCATGGTCTCCACATCCAGGAAATCCGGCAGATGCTGGCTCAGCCTGATCTTGGGTATCTGGTCGAAATCCACTTTAAGGTCTTTGCCGTTGTCAGCCAAAAAGCCAAAAAACTGCTTCAGCGCCACCCTTTTGCGGGCCACGGAAGTGTTCACCAACCCTGCCCCCACAAGTTCCGCCAGGTATTTGCCCACCTGCTCCGCCTGGTGTTTTTCGATCGGCAGCCCGTTCCAGCCCAGATAGTCGAGAACATCCCGCCGGTAGCTCTCCACGCTGTTTTCAGCCATGCCTTTTTCCACCCGGATGTAATAGACAAAACCGTTCAGCAGGCTGGTCAGGTTGGGATCGAGTTCAATCTCCGGCCTGGTAGTTGGGCGATTCTTTGGTGATGTTGACATCGTGGGGATGCGATTCCTTGAGGCCGGCGCCGCTGATCTCGATGAATTCGGCCTTTTCTCGCAGGGCGGACAGGTTTTCCGCTCCGCAATAGCCCATTCCGGAGCGCAAGCCTCCCATCAGTTGGTACAAAAAGTCTTTCAGCGGACCCTTGTAGGGCACCATGCCCTCTATGCCTTCGGCCACCAGCTTGTTGTCTTCGGCGTTTTCCTGGAAATAGCGGTCGCTGCTGCCCTTGCGCATGGCCCCGATGGAGCCCATGCCCCGATAGCTTTTGAAGCGGCGGCCGTTGTAGATGATGTATTCCCCGGGACTTTCATCGGTGCCGGCCAGCAGCGAGCCGATCATCACGGCGTCCGCGCCACCGGCCAGGGCTTTCACGATATCGCCGGAGTATTTGATGCCGCCGTCGGCGATCAGCGGGATCCCCGCTTTGGCAGCGATTTCGGAGCAGTCCATGATGGCGGAAAGCTGAGGCACACCGATGCCAGCGATGACCCTGGTGGTGCAGATGGAGCCGGGTCCGATGCCCACCTTGATGGCGTCCGCGCCGCTGTCGATCAGAAACTGGGCGGCTTTGGCGGTGGCGATGTTGCCGGCCAGAAGTTCCACGTTGCAGGTGGCCTTCACCTTGTTGAGCGCGGCGCGGATATTCACCTGGTGGCCGTGCGCGGTGTCGATCACCAAAAGGTTCACACCCTGTTTCGCCAATTCCTGCGCGCGTTCCAGAAAATCGCCGGTTACGCCGATGGCGGCACCCACCAGCAGGCGGTTTTTTTCGTCCTGCACGGCGTTGGGATAGCTGATCCTTTTCAAGATGTCGCGCACAGTGAGCATGCCAGCCAGGCCAAATTCCGAGGTCACGATCAAGAGTTTTTCGATCCTGTGTTTTTGCAGCAGGGCAACGCAATCCTCGCTGGAAGTGCCTTCCGGAGCGGTGATCAGCCGTTCCCGCGGCGTCATCAGATCTTTCACCAAACGTTTGCCGTTGGTCTCAAAGCGGATGTCGCGGCTGGTCAGAATCCCCACCAAGCGCCCCTTGTCCACCACGGGGAAGCCGCCGATCCTGTGCTCTTCCCTGATCTGACGCACTTTGGCCAGGCTGTCGCTGGGGGCCAGGGTGTAGGGACGGGTGATGAGGCCACTTTCGGCTCGTTTCACCCGCCGCACCTCTTCGGCTTGCTTGTCTATGCTGAGGTTTTTGTGGATGATGCCCAGACCGCCTTCCCTTGCCATCGCGATAGCCATCCCGGCTTCTGTCACCGTGTCCATCGCCGCGCTCAGTACCGGTATTTTCAAGCTTAGTCTGGCGCTGATCTGCGTTTCCAAGGATACCGTTGCCGGCAGCACTTTGGAATGCTGCGGCACCAGCAGAACATCGTCGAAAGTGTAGGTCTTACGGATCGTTTTCTTCATCGTGAACTTCCTTAACAAGCCATAAAATGAACTTCGTCCCGGCTGTCAAGCACTTTGCCGGGAGTGGGCAGATCGTTTGCCCAGATGAAGTGTGAACTGACACCCAAAGCTGCAAGTTGTGGCCCAAGGGGAAAGTGGGGACAAGTCTTTGAATGATTGTTAATTGCGATGGACAGGCTTTGGAGATGGCGGTGTGGCAAAACAAAAATCTCTTTCCGCGCCGCAGGCTGGTCTGGGGGCAAAGAATCCCAAGCTGGCAGAAATCCGCCAGGATCGGGCTCGGCTGCCGCTGATTCAGCGCAGGAGAATAACCCGCCGGGTTTGCGCCTCAGTTCCGTTGTTTACCCGGAGCAGATAAAGTCCGTTGGGGGCAGGTTTGCCCTGGCCGTCCTGTCCGTCCCAAGCCAGGTTTTCCACACGGCCAGCTTCCAAAATGGTATCACTGAGGTCGCGAACCAGTTGCCCGCGCACATTGAACACCTGGACACGGTAACGGTCCCGATCCTTGGCGCAAAAAGAGATCTGCACTTCTTTCGAAGCGGGATTGGGATAGCAGCGCAAGTCCAGGCTGACGGCCGGAACCAAGTGGGGATCTGAACTGGCAACGCCGTCATAGCGATAGACCTGAAATCCCGCCGTCAGGCAGATCCAGACGCCGCCGTCGGTATCCGAAAAAACCGACCAGACCCATGAATCCTGGAGCTGGGAGTTGGACTGATTCCAGACCTGCCAGTCCGTGCCGTCGAAGATTCCGACCCCGTGGATGCCGAGACCTACCCAGACCCGGCCCAGCGCGTCAAAGCCCAGTTCGCAGTCTCCATAGGTTCCACTGCCTGTGGAGGGCACTGCCCAGGCGGACCAGGTGCCGTTTTCACAGCGGCAGAGTTGTGGGCCATTGCGAACCCAGATCCTGTTCTGGGCATCGCAGGCGAGGGCGCTGAAGCCCTGGGGTTCGAAGGGGGCGTTGAGATGGTTGTAGACCTGCCAGTTTCCGTTGTCGTTCACCGCGATGCCATCGTTGGTCAGCATCCACATCCGGCCTTGCTGGTCTTTGGTGATGTCATCGATCAAGTCTCCCGGCAGGCCGGAATTCTGGGAGCTGTAGTGCTGCCAGACGTCGTTTTGGCGGATGTAGAGGCCATTGCCGTTGGATCCGATCCAAGGGTTGCCCTGGCCGTCGAATTCCAGGCAGGTATAGTGGTAATAGTCTTCCAGATCGGGCAGCTCAAACGTAGACCAGCAGTAGCCATCGAGGAACAGGACTACATGGCTGCGGGTTAGCGCCCAGAGAAATCCGTCGGCATCGATTTCCAGATCCATTACCCCGTACTGCAGTTGAGGGTCCGTGGTTTCATCCAGGAACTGCCACTGGGTTCCGTCAAAAATGCTGATGCCGCCGTTGATCTGTCCGATCCAGAGCTTGTTCTGGCTGTCGCGCAGACTTGAGCTGGCGGGATAGACGTTGCCGACCTGATAGGAGCCAGCCAGTTCCGTGTGGAGGCGGAACAACCTGTCCGAAGAGTAATAGACCGCGCCGCCGGAATCGACGGCGACCTCACGCAGAGATCCGGATTCCTCATACATCGACCAGCCCTGGGAGTCCAGCCGGTATAGGTCGCCATAACAGATCACATAGAGGTTGTTCTGGCTGTCCACGTCAGCTGTGTAAAAGTAAAGCCAGTTGTCGCCGATGCCTGGATCGAGAATGGCGGCCCACCTGGACCCGTCGTACTTGCTCAGGTTCGAAGCTCCCACCCAGATGTTGTTTTGCCTGTCTTCGAGGATGAATTTGATCTGTCCGGTGACATGGTAGTCAGTTTGTGTCCAGTTGACCCCATCATAGCAAGCCAGACTGGAGTTGAGCTCCAAAGTCCCGATCCAAACCCTGTCCAGATGGTCGATCTCGATCACCTGGATTTCCATGTCGTCCAGGGGTGTGTTGAAGGTGTTGAAATGGGTCCAGGTGGAGAAATCGTATTTGAACAAACCGTGGGTGCAGCCCAGCCAGAGATTGCCGGCGGAATCCTTGTGGATGGCGCTGATCCAGCCCGGATCGACCGGCGCAGTGGATAGATCGAAGCTCTGCCAGGTGCTGTCGCCATCGAAAGTGGTCAGCGAATGCAAACCGCCGATCCAGAGAAGGCCGTCGTTGTCATAGTAAAGGCTGAGCAGTGTGGCTTCCTGCAAGCCGGAATTGAAGGTATAGAAAATCTCAATTTCCTGGGTGAGGCGGTCGATGCGGCCCAAGCCGGGATAGTTGATGTAATAGATATGGTTCGGGGTGGCTATCATATTCCCTTTCACAGTGGGGAAGCTGTGCAGTTCCCATTGGGCGGCCGGAATGGCCGCAACGGCGAAAAGGAACAGCAACGCCATGACGGCTGTCTTCATCTTGCACCTTCCTGTAGTCCTGATAGGGCGGTTAATACTTGCCCGACCGGATGCTTGTAGCTCAGGGCTCAACCCTGGACCGCCAGGCATCCATGTCCAGGTAGAACTCGTCTCCAGCTCCATATAAAAATGTAAGCAATTTCTGCTCACATCAAAAGATTATTTTTAGAAGATTAAAAAAAGACACTAGAAAGTGCTTTGGAGATAAAGGCTCATATTCAAATAGAGTGGGTGGTGCTGCCTTGATCCCAGAGACGGTTACCCCGCGGAGTATTGAAGCGATACAGCCTGTCCGTAAAGGCCCTGTTCCGGGTTCCGTATGCGCCTCCCGCCTGATCTCCGCGTTTGATGCGATGATCTGGCGGGAGGCGAGGGAGGGGGATGGACGTGAGCGCTCAGGGTGTGGCTGACAGGATATTGTGGTGGCCAGGAATGTACGGCTCTCTTTTGAAATCTAATGGGTGTAGGCCGTCACCAGGAGTTCCATGCCGCCCAAGCCGGCGGTAACGAAGTACTGATAGGCATCCAGAATGAAGGACTGGACAGAGCTGAAAGAAAAAGGCTTGACTTATTTCACCCCTGTGAAGGAGTATGTTTCATGCAAATCAAAGCCACCGAACAGGGATGAAAGCATGAAAAAAATAGTCTTGGCAGCCTGGCTGTGTCTGCTGGCGGCTCTGGCCCCGGCAATAATCATCGAAAACGGATCTTTGCGCGACTTCCTTATGGGCAGCGAACCCGCCTGCGCTTATGACAACTGGATCTCGCATCTGGCCGAAGGCATAGCCAGCCCGAATTACAACCTCTACGCCCCCTACGATGTTCAAACCAACGGATTTGGCAACTTCCGCCTGCCCACGGCCACCGATCTGATCTATTGGAACAACATGGCGGACCTCTTTGTGGCCGGAGACTACGACGGCGCGCAGGCCATCCTGACGGCGAACAGCGCCCCCTTTGAGATCGTGCAGCTCAACGATACAGATACCGGCCGCACTTATGTCATGCTACGCGAGATACCCAACCCTGGCTATTTTGATGACAATGGAACGCTGGCTGAATATGACGATGAATGGGGCGCATTCACCTATGGTTGGGGGCTCTTCATCTACAATCCCCAAGGCAGCAAGCCCATCATCATCACCGTTCCTCATCCCTGTGACGACTTTCCCACCCCTGCCACGGGGTACGAAGCCCTGAATGTTTGGGATGCCCGCTATCTGCTGATCAACGGTTCTGGCCGCGAGGTGCGCTGGACCAATGAGGGCAGTTACACCAATTCCAAATCCCTGGCTGATCCCCTGCGCAACGCCATTCATCCCTTCAACACGCTTTATAAGAAGTTTGCCGATTCCATCCGCGCCCTCTTCGGCCTTCGGGAGTTTTCCGCCCAGATCCACTCCTACGATTGGAACCGGCACCAGGGCTATGCCAATTGCCAGATTTCGGCCGGTAATCCGCGGCCCTGCCCCAATCTGCCCATCCGCGACCTTTCCCCGCTCAAGCGAGATCTGATCAACGCCGGCCAGCATCTGATGATTCCCGCCAACACCGTGGGCATCCATGCGGATGTCTGGCTGAACGATTTTTACAGCGTGAACTACAGCACCCACGACTTCACTTTCTCGGATGGCGAGAATGCCTATCCCGTGAACGATCAGGTGGACCTGCCGGCCTACACGCAAAATCAGCACATGCTTTACACCCAAAGCGGAACCACGGATTATGACATCTATGAGCCCTTCTTCCACCTGGAAATGGACGAATTGCCAAACTGCTATGATGAAACGGACAACGTGTATCGTTGGTTCTATGGCTGGGATGCAGCCAGCCAGAACTGGGACATGGAAGGGCTCTTCAGCCGTTTCATGGACTATTACGGCCGCTGGGTTTACGATCTGGAACCGGTTCTGGTGGATATGTTCGCCCTGAACGACGATCAAACCCCGCCCACTCCGGGGAACCTTACAGTGCACAATCAATCCCTCAACAGCGTTACCCTCAGCTGGGCCAAAAGCCACGGTTTCGATTTTGACAGCTACGAGATCCTCTATGCCACGGAACCCATAAGCACAGACAATTTCCAGATCTTCAACCGGGCGAACAACTCTTTCCTCGCCTCGCCCGACTGCGAGATGATCACCGTTCCCAACCTGGCCAACGCCAACCCCTATTATTTCAAGATCCGCGCCAAAGACAAAAACGGCAACGTCTCCGCGCTTTCGAACGAGGTGAACACCAACCTCGCTCCCGCCAATATAACCGCTTTCACCGCCCACGGTCTGGACGGCACGGTGCGTCTCTACTGGCAGGTGAACGGCCAGACCAACAACCAGGGCTTCAAGATCTACCGCCGTGACGCCGTAAGCAACTTCACCCTGGTGGATTCATGGCTCACCAATCCGGCCCTGGCCAATCCCACCGCCAACAGCTTTGAATGGTGGGATAACGAGGTAACCAACGGCAGCGCATACACCTACAAGATTAGCAGCACCAACTTCCTTGAAGTGGAGTATTTCCACAATTATCCCGCCAGCGCGGCACCCCGGCCCATCCATGCCGTCACCATCAGCAACATGGCCGGCACGCTTTCCGATCAGGTGTTCTTCAGCGCAAATCCTTTCGCCACCGACGGCAACGACGCGTACTGGGATGTAACGAAAGGCAACCCCGGTACCACTTATGTCTGGAACGCCTTCTACGAACAGTATTGGAGCACCAACGGCACCAATCTGTCGCGGGAAGTGAAAGGGGATTACGATTCGGACAACCAGATCAAGACCTGGGTGCTCCGGGTGCGCAGTGATCAGCTGGAAACGCTCAACATCACGGCATCCGGCAACTTCAGCCGGGCGGAAAAGCTCTATTTGCAGGATGGCGGCACCTACCACAACCTGCTGGCCGGACCCTACCAATACAGCAACGCCAACTCGAATGTTCGAACCATGACTCTGCACTGGGGGAACATGCAGCCCCGGGCTACCTTTGCCTCGCTGGAAAACAAAGTCTATCAGGGCGGCAACAATGTTACATTTGGCTGGAGTTTCCAGTATCCCTTCCTCATCGACCATGCCGAGATCTCGGTGATCAACGCTTCCGACAGCCTGCTGCTCTCGGACACCGTGCCGCCCACCCAGACCAGCTTTCCCTGGCTGGTGCCGGCAAGCGTGGCTGAAATGCAGGACTGTCGTTTCGTGGTGGACATTGTGGCAGTGGATGGCGTGCGCAGCAGGTATCTTTCCCCCTATCGTTTTTCCCTGCTTCCCCAGATGATCCTTGCTTACAACGAACCCGGCTTGAAGATGCGCTCCAATCCCTGGCTGAATACTGATCTCAGCTTCGATCAGGTTTTCGGTCCCTCGCTTGCGTATCAGTTGACCCCGGATGGCGGCTGGGGCATGACGGAAGATTACGACTTCGGCACTGCCTACTGGGTGATGACCGATGACGTTAGTTTCTACAGCAACACCATGCCGCTCCAAAACGGAACCTATTACCTTGATTTAGCGCCTGGCTGGAACTTTTTGCCCAATCCCCACCTCTGCGCCTATGACCTTGAAGACCTCAGTTTTGCCCTTTCCGGCCAGTCGTACAGCTTCAGCGAAATGCTGAGCCAGGAGCTGATCTCGCCCGCCGTCTTCGTCTGGCGCGGCACGGATTATGAGAAGACTAACCGGATCGAGCCCTGGGAAGCTTTCCTGATCTATTACAACGGCTCCACTGACCTGGTGCCACAGATCCGCTTCCTGCCTTTCTTTGAGGGTCCCGGGATGCAAGCTCCGCCGCCCGCTTTCCAGCTGCGGATGGAACTCGCGGGAGCCCATCCCGCCGGAATCGAGCTTGGCCTGCATCCTTTGGCCTCTGAAGCGGTGGATTTTCGCTTCGACCATCCCCGCCCGCTCTATCCTCCCCTTACGGATGGCTCCGCGCTCTGGATCCATCATGCCAACGCCGATTCCACGGCCGCCTGGAACCTCTGCAGTGAATACCGTCGGCCCTTCAGCGCCCCGGAACAGGCTGAGTATTTCAACATCCGGCTCCACGCGGGTACGGAAGCGCCCCGTGAGATCAGTTTCATCACCGAGGGAATCGGTGACCAGTGGCAGATCCTGCTGATGCTCAACGACGTTCCCTACTATCTGGACGGCCAGGATACGATCACCTGGCAGCCTCCGGCGGCGGGAACTTACGAGGGCTACATCCGCGTCAGCAACTATCAGGTGCCTCTCCAGGACCTGGTCCAGAGTCCCATTTCCGCGCTCACGGCCTATCCCAATCCCTTCAACCCTGATGTGAGCATCGCTTTCAACCTCGCCCTCTCCAGCGAAGTGAGCGTGGACGTTTTCAACATCCGCGGCCAGAAAGTGCGTTCCCTCCTCCAGGCCAAGTTGTCTGGGGGAAACCACAGCCAGCGCTGGGACGGACGTGACGACAACGGCCGGGGTGTGGCCAGCGGCGTTTATTTCGCCAGGGTGAGAACGCAAAACGAAACCAAAACCATCAAGATGATGCTGATGAAATAATGCTCTCTGTTAAATCAAGTGGGTGGGGCAAATACCTTTCCCAGGTAAGATAAAGCGGCGTGTCATTGCGGATCCCCGCGTGCTTGGTACACGCTTCCCGGAATGACGATCTGAACAGCGGTTGGAGGTTCTCCAGTCATTCCTTCACTCCAACCACGTGGTTTGGAAGGGAGCTTGAAACAAATCCTGAGATTCAGGCTGGCCAGCTGGACACGGACTGGGTCAGTGCGGCCGTTTTCTCAGGAAGAGCAGGATGCCTGCTAGGATCAGGGTTCCCAAACCGGATAGGACTCCTGCCAGCAACAGAGGTGGGGTGTAGCTATTCCAGCGCGCGTGCATCAAGGTTCCCACCGGGATGGCCAGCGCCCCGAACCCGTAGGCGGAAAAAAGCAGGCCGTAGTTGATGCCCATGTGGGTTACGCCGAAAAACTCCGAACTAAGCACCGGAAAGAGCGCCAGGGTGACCCCGATCCCCAGGCCGAGGATGATCCCGGCAAGGTTCAGCAGCAGCAGGGTGTTGATGTGAAAGGGCAGCAGCAAAAAAACCGCAGTTTGCAGAGTGTAAACCATCACCATCAGCTGCAGGGAGCCGATCCTGTCGGAAAGATAGCCCGCCAGGGGGCGGCTGAGTCCGTTGGTGAAAGAAAAAAAGGAAAGAGGTATGGCTGCCTGGGCAATTGTGAGCCGCAAAGCTTCCCGGCCAAAAGATGGCAGGATGCCGATGATCATCAAACTGCCGAAAACCACGCAGAGAAAAGCCAGCCAGGTTAGCCAGAAGAGCTTTTCACGCATCATTTTCCGCGGGGTCACATCCTCCATGATGCTGCTGGTATGGCCGGTGAGGTGCATCGTGCCGAAGAGGTGGGTGAACCAGTCATCCTCTGGAAACCGCAGCAAACTGGAAGCGACCCAGGCGATGGCAAAGGTGATCCCGCCAGTGAGGACGAAAGTCCCGGCGATCCCCAGATGCGGCAGCGCCACCCTGGCTTTGAAGGGCGCGAAGAAAGTGGAGGCAAGGCCAAAGCCCATCACGCCCAGCGATACGGCCAGTCCCGGCTTGTCCGGAAACCACCGCCGAATGGCGGGCGCGATGCAGGAATAGGTGATTCCGCAGGCGATTCCGCCCAAACCCCCGTAGCTGAACACCAGCCACAGCTTGTGGTTGGTGAAATGCACCAAACCGCTTAGAATGTAGGCCAACAGGAAGAGGAAGGCCCCCAGCCGGATCTGTTTCTTCAGGCCTATCTTTTCCTGGAGCCGGCCTCCGGGGATCATCATGATGGCAAACACCACCATGAACACGGACAGGGGCAGGGTGGCGTCGCTCTTGGTCCAGCCGAACTGCTTTTGCATCGGCTCTACAAACACGCCCCAAGAATAGGAAAGGCCTCCAACCATGGCCAGCAAAAAACCACCCAAAACAACCAACCAGCGTTGTTTCCAAGGCGATCTTTCGCGGCCGTTGGTCATGGCCTGGCTCCTCCAGAAAGCTTCCGCCGGACATACCGCGCCACGCGGGTCAGGATCAACCCTGGCGATCCCGGTATCCTTGCTCTAAAAATAAAGGGCTCCTGTTTAGATTGGTGTCTTCAATGGCTGAAGAGTTTTTTCAGACAGGTTTCTCCGGAGTGTCATCCTTGATCTTGTCCGTGGCGTCGGCAACTTTGTCCTTGATGTCTTCGAACTTGTCTTTCGCGCCTTCCACCACTTTGTCGAATTTCTCGTCCAGATTGGCTTTCTCCAGGGTGTCGCCGACCTTGTCCTTGATGTCTTCGAACTTGTCTTTCGCGCCTTCCACCACTTTGTCGAACTTCTCGTCCAGATTGGCTTTCTCCAGTGTGTCGCCGACCTTGTCCTTGACGTCTTCAAACTTGTCTTTGGCATTATCCACAAACTTGTCGAACTTGTCATCCAGATTGGCGTCCTTCACCTTGTCGACTGTGTCTTCCACCGCGTCCTTGGCTTTTTCGTAGGCATCGCCCACCGAATCTTTTACCTTTGAGGCAAAGCCTTTGGCTGCTTCTTCAATGTTCTTTTTCTTCTTGGAAAAGATGCTGAAACACATGGTAAACTCCTGCTTTTTTTTATCAAAGTCGATTAAATCGGTCATTGATTCCGCTGTCAAGCAAAAAATGTCTCCATGATCAAAGCTTCGGTGAAGAAGGTTGGCGGTGCTTCAAGAAAAATGGTTTTCGAACCGGAATGCATCCCCACCAAAAGAATGTCTTGACCAAACCGGCGTCGGCGGCAGATTGGTCGCGTGAACAAGATCATCCACATCGACATGGACGCCTATTTCGCGGCAATCGAGATCCGCGAGGACCCTTTCCTGAAGGGCAAATGCGTGATCGTGGGCGGCAGCCCCAACGGCCGCGGTGTGGTTTCCACCTGTTCCTACGAGGCGCGGAAATTCGGCGTCCACAGCGGCATGAGCTCACACCAGGCCTGGAAGCTCTGTCCCCAGGGGATCTTTGTGCACAGCCACTTCAAGCTCTACAAAGAGGTCTCGGAACAGATCCGCGCCATCTTTTTCAGCTATACCGACCTTGTGGAACCGATGTCCCTCGATGAAGCCTATCTGGACGTTACAGCCAACAAAGCGGGCCTGGACGACCCGGTGGAGATCGCGCGGCTCATCAAAGCCGATATTCTGGAAACCACCCGGCTCACCTGCTCCGCCGGGGTTTCCTTCAACAAATTTTTGGCCAAGATCGGCTCTGAACTGAACAAACCCGACGGCTTGAGCGTGATCACCCCCGAAAACGCGCGGGAGATCCTCTTCGCTCTCCCGATTGAAAAATTCCATGGCATCGGCCGGGTGACAGCCGCCCGCATGAAGAAAATGGGCATCCACAACGGCGAGGACCTGCATGCCCGGGAAATGCTCGATCTGATCAGAGTTTTCGGCAAAACGGGGCTCTACTTCTACCAGGTGGTGCGCGGGATCGACAACCGCGCCGTGATCACCGAATCCGACCCCAAATCCATCAGTTGCGAAAGCACTTTCCACGCCGATCTGAGTGCCATCGAAGAGCTGCTGGAGGAATTGCGGGATTTGGTGGACAGGCTGGTGAACCGCATGGCCTTTCGCAACATCCAGGCCCGCAACCTGATCCTCAAGATCAAATACGACAATTTTGAATGCGTCACCCGCAGCTGTCCGCTACCCGAAGCCTCTTCCGATAAGGTCTTGCTCTTCGAATACGCCCAGAAACTGCTGGTGGCGAACTGGGATGAGGGCCGCCGGATCCGCCTCCTGGGCGTGGGCGTGGGTAAGCTGGACCTGGGCGAAAACACCGGCTGCGAACAGCTCGAACTGCCGGTCTGATCTTTGTTTACGCGGGAGTATTCCACCTCAGAAAGCCTGAGTGCTGAACTGGGCCGTTGAATACCGAATCGCTTATCTGGCGGAGAGATCGTCAGCCATCACTCGGATTCGAGCTCCTCAAGTTCTTCCAGTGATACCGGTTCGATCTCCCTTAAACTCTTGATGAGGTCCAGAGTACTGGCATCGGGAGCGAAGGGCATCACCAAAAGATCGGTTACATCGATGAATTCAACCCCAGGCAACTGGTAAACTATGTCCCATTTGCTCACAATGATGTCCACGCCAGCTTGTTTCGCAATCTCCGGGATCTGGTCCTTGATCCGTTCCAGGATGTCATCCACCGGCCAGGTGCTGAAACCCTGTTTGTGCATCAGTTGCTGCAAGGCGGGGCCCAGGGTTTCCAATTCGTTCACAAGTTTGTCGTTTCCTTCGGCTTTGGCTTGGGCAAGATCAGTTCTCAGGTCTTTGATGTACTGATTGAATTCTTCCGATCGGGCGTAGGCCACGGCGATGGCGCGGGAGTCAAAGATACCCACGCGTAAATGAGTGCCAGAAGCCCTGTCGATTGCTTGCTGGGCTGCCAATTGGGCGCAAACCGCCAATCCTGCCACCAATGTGATCAGGACTAATGCCAAGCTTGATTTTCTCATCGCGGACACTCCTTTGTTGAGGGTTCCAAAGCTCGGGTGAGGCAAGGTGAAAACCAATCATTTTCCCCAAGCTGCTTGCCTCATCTCAATGGCCATTAGCCCAAGGCGCTAAAATCTGTCAAGAGAAATGATGAACAGCGTCCATATTGCATTACTTATTCCATTATTATACCGTATTATATCCTATATCATTAATGGTTTTCAGCTCTGGATATCCTCAGATTTTTACTTTGGTCTTTCCACGGGTCGCTCCCAATATCAATACGGTATCAATACGGAATCATTACGGATGAAATCCGTATTGATTCCGTATTGATACCGTATTGATACTTGGGGCCAACCATGGTATAGCTATGACTTTTTTAGCTCCGATCCATTACGAGGCTTGTCTCCTGGGTGGATGAGTTGCGGGACACATCGGGCAAGTCCAGCCTCGCGAAGTCGGAAAGAAATAGCTTGACAAATTTGGAGTGATCATACAAACATGTGGCGAGGTTTTACATGACGCCAAATAAGGAGGTACCATGGGCGTACCCAAAACCGGTGAGCTGTTCCGGGCCATATTGGGTGGAGCATTCACAAATGCCGCGCAGGTTCGATCAGAGAAACCGGTAAAGGGCAAAGTGGTGTCCCAACAAATTTCAGCCAGGCGGCAAGATCATCGTTTTTTGCTGGCCGGAGCGGCCGGAAGCATGGCTACCCCGGTGATTTCAAGTCGAAATCCAGCTTGTACACAGGCTGATTTTCTCAACCATAGGCTTCTGGCAGGAAGAAATGCAAGCCCTTACGACCACATTTTTCTCAATTATGATGCTCGCGATCTGCCTTGTCCCTTTGTCCGCGGAAATAGCTCCCAAAGCAGCTCCAACAATAGCGGGCGGCGATTCCGGCATCCGCGCGGAGCGGGTCGAATCCGCCAGCATCGCCGCTGAAGGCGCGAGCAGGGTGAGTGATCTCAGCATCTCCGTGAACGGTTCAACGCTCACACTAAATTAGCTCGAAGTACCGGGAGCCGCGGCTTACAAGGTTTTTTCATCGGCATCGCCGGAGTCTGGCTTCAGTGAAGACATCAGCGGCAGCTTCGCCGGTACAACCTGGTCCACCACGGTTACCAACCCCCGCCGCTTTTACTATGTGACCTCAGTCACTTCCGGAGTTCCTGCCGGTTTCGTGTTCGTCCCCGGCGGCACCTTCACCATGGGGGATACCATCGATGACGAGGTAGGAGACGACGGTGAGCTTCCCGTCCACAGTGTAACCCTTGATCCCTTTTACATCGGCAAATACGAGGTCACCCAGGCGGAGTACGTCCAGTATATGCAGCCAGGTTTCAGCTGGACAATAATTTCTGGACTTGGTGACAATTATCCTGCCTATTATGTCTCCTGGTACGCCAGCCTCAAATACTGCAACCTGCGCAGCCTCGCGGAGGGGCTCACTCCGGTCTACAGCATTTCCGGTTCCACCAATCCCGCCAATTGGGGTACTGTACCCACATCCTACAACGCCAACTGGAACGCCGCCATTTGCAACTGGAACGCCACCGGATACAGATTGCCCACGGAGGCGGAATGAGAATACGCCGCCCGGGGTGCTGTGGATCCGCCCGACTATCTCTACAGCGGCTCAGGTGACATTAGCGCAGTGGCTTGGCATGGTGGAAACAACTCGCCTTACGGCAGCAAGCCCGTCGGGACCAAGTCGCCCAACGAACTCGGAACCTACGACATGAGCGGCAACCTCGAGGAATGGTGTTGGGATTGGTATGACTGGTACTATTACAGCAGCAGCCCGCAGAACAATCCAACGGGGCCTGCAAGCGGGTCGAACCGGGTGAAGCGCGGCGGCTACTGGGGCGTCAATGCCTCCGGTTGCCGGGTCGCGAATCGTTACAGCGCCTACCCGTACCACGGCTACAGCGGCTACGGCTTCCGCGTCTGCAGGGCAGTCCCCTGATCTTATGATTTCTTACCTTTTTACCCTAAAGCGCCAAAAATGAAACGTGGTTCGGACGCCTGGGATCGGTTTTTCTTTTGCTACTTTTCTTTCCCAAAGAAATTGGCTCTCTTTCAAGTCGAGTTGGTGAGAGCAAAACATTACTCTCTTGGTAAGCTAGAGCCAGCATGTCATTCCGGGGAAGCGTGCACCAGCACGCGGGGTCCCGGAATCCAGGCTGTTTGGGTAATGCCCTGGCAGAGGGACGATCCAGGCGCTACCTGAATCGACCCCGCTCCTGTGTTACATTTGCTATTCCCGCAAGGGTTGAATTCCGTCACTGCGTTCCGGAATGGCCCGCGTTCAGGGCTGAGATGGGTAAGATCTGCTGTCGTCGATGCTCGATCCTCGCTCTACGCCTGCCTCGCCCGACGCCAGCCTCGCTCTACGCCAGCTTGGTTTCCCAAAATGACGCGCGCGTGGGGCAATGTTTCATGGCCTAAGTGGCCGCGGTGATCTCCACTTTCATGCGGTCCGGGTCCTCAAAGAAAACGGCGTAGTAGTCATCTCCGCCGGCATAGGGATGCCTGTCCTCGTACAGAATGGTGATTCCTTTCGACCGCAGTTCAGAGGTGATCTCATCCACGCAATCCCGGTTGTCGGCGTGAAAGGCCAGATGGTTCAAACCCGCGCGGCAGCGATGGTAGGGGATGTCCAGCCAGCGCTGTTCCGCCTGCACGAATACGATGTAGGTCTCGCCCAGAAGGTAGCTGAAGCCACCGTCCCAAGCCTGAAAGAGCGTATAACCCAGCCGCTTTAGCAACCAGGACCAAAACTCGCGGCTCGTCTGAAGGTCCCGCACATAAATTTCCACATGGTGCAAAACTCCTGTCATCGCAGGCTCCTTTTTACTTGTACTCATAATTGTTTCCGCGGGCCTTTGGAGCTCCGCGTAACGAAAATACCTTTCTGCCAAAGGTTGCTGCCGATGATCACCACCAGGCCAATGAGGGTGGCGGGGTGGATGTTTTCCCTGAGGATGAGGGAGATGAAGATCAGCGAGAGGAAGGGTGTGAGGAAGATCAGGTTGGAGATGGAGGCCGTGTTTTCGCTGGACTGAAGCGCTTTCTGCCAGAGGATGAAGGTGAAACCCATCTCGAAAACGCCGACGTAGAGCGCGCCCAGCAAGCCCCGGAGCACCACGCCGTTCACAGTGAAAAGCCCGGACAGGTTCAGCCTGCCGCGGATCAGGGCGTAGAGCGCGGTGGCGATGGTCCCCACCAGGAAATTGAGCAGCAGCTTGCCGTTCGTTGCGCGGGTATCCTTCAGGTTCAGGATCCAGTAAACCGCCCAGACCAGCGAGGTGGAAACCGCCAGCAGCGAGCCCAGCGGATCTTCGAACTGCAGCAGGAGCACCCGGCCCCGGGTGGAAATGATCACCACCCCCAGAAAACTTAGCAGCAGCGCCAGCAGGTCTTTCAGCCGAAACCTTTCCTTGAGCAACCACACCGAAAGCAGGGACAGCACGATCGCCCAAGTGTAGTTCAGCACCTGGGCTTCCTGGGCGCGGAGGCGGTGGTAGGCCACGAACAGCATCAGGTAATAGACAAAGGGGTTCAGCAAGCCCGCCGGCAGCGAACGCCACCAGGAGGAAAAAACCGCCCCGCGTTTTGCCCGGTCAAACAGGTTCACCACAACCAGAAAGAGGGTTGCGGCGCTGGACGCGAAGAGCAGCAGGCCCAGCGGCGTGAGGTGCCTGAGGCTCAGCTTGAAGGCCGTGGACACGGTGGACCAGGCCAGCACGGCGCCCAGGGCGTAAAGGTAAGCTGTTTTCACTTTCATGGTGGCAAAGAAAAAGCCTGCCCGGATAGCGGACAGGCTGATTTCCATCCGGATAGGTTTAGTTCATCTTTTTCAGGATGTTGTTGAATTCGGTTTCGAGGGCTTTGTTCTTGGTCTTTTGAGCGCCCAGGATCACCAGCCTCACCGCGTCCTTGCTCAGGCCGTCATATTCGTACCATTTGCGGGCGTAGGTGATCATTTCTTCGAAGTTCTGCATCTCGTTGAGCAGGAAGCTGATCTCCTGAAAATCCTTGTCATCGTCGCGGATCCCCAGCAGCTTTTTCAGATATCCCAGCGCGGCGGCGTTGTCTTTCAGCTTGTAGGCGATGTATTTGGCGTCGGCCAGCGCGTCTTCGTTGTTGGGCTCGATGGCCAGCACCATCTGGTTGTTCAGCTTGGCGGCCTCATACTGCTCCAGCTCGAATTGGCAGAAGGAAAGGTTCATCAGGTTGTTCACGTTCATCGGCTCAGCCAGTTTCACCTTCTCGAAGAAAGGCAGGGCGGCGGTATAATCTTTCTTGTTCAGATAGAAGATCCCCATGGACTCCTGCACTTCCGTATTCTCGGGATCCACGTCATAGATCTTGAGCAGGATGGCCTCGGCCTTGGCTTCGTCCTTCATGTCCTTCTGATAGATGGTGGCCAGCTTGTAAAGCGGCTCCGTGCGGGAAAGGTCCATCGCGGCCACGGTCTCGAAGATCTCGATGGCGGTGGCGGTGTTGCCTTCGGCCAGCTGAGTGTCGGCGGCGTTGAAGATCCTGGTCCAGGCGCTGGTGCGGCGTTTTTTCATGTCGCGGATGGCGGCCAGCTCTTTCTCCGTGGGCTTTTCATACTTTTCCATGATGGCGATGGACTTGTCGTAGTTCTCAAACGCAGTCTTATTGTATTCCACGGCCTTGTCGGCAATGGTTTCGCCATAATAAAGGTTGATATCCGCCACCCTTCTCAGGGCGTGGGCGTGGTTGGGATTGCCTTCTTTTTCGTCCAGCACCTTGGTGTACAAAGCGAGGGCTTCGTCCACGTTCTGCTGATTGTAGGCCACATCGGCGGATTTGAGGTCGACCGTGGCGCGGGGGTTGAGTTTCTCCCTGTTCGCGGCGCAGGCTGTAAGAAAGAGCAGCGCGGCCAGGGTCAGGATCACGAGACGTTTCATTATTATATCTCCTGTGAAGTTTTTTTCTTTGGCTTGCACCAAAAATCCGAAAGGGATTATCAGTCAAGACTTTTTCCTCCCTGCCTCCCCAACAGCCGTCGCACAGAGGCTTTTTCCCTCGTCCGGAAAGGTTTGGCCCCGGGCCGGGAAAAATAACTTGACCAAATCGGCCGCCGCGCCAAAAGGGAACAAATTCAAACCTTTAATCCGTGCCAGTGAGCCGGAAAGGAGCCAAAATGGAATCTACGCCCCAATTCGTCGGCCGCAGCCTCTTCGACCTGGAGGACTATTCCGCCGACGAGATCATGTACATCCTCTCAGCCGCCCAAGGCATGAAAGAGATCAACCTTCGCGAGTACAAAAAGATCCCCACCCTGCGCGGAAAGACCGTCTGCACCCTTTTTGTGGAAGACAGCACCCGCACCCGGATGAGCTTCGAGCTGGCCGCCAACCGCCTCAGCGCCGACGTGGTGAGCTTTCAGGCCTCAGTTTCCTCCCTCCAGAAAGGCGAAAGCCTGCAGGACACCATCTACACCCTCGGCGCCATGGGCATCGACCTCTACTGCATCCGCCACAGCAGCCCCGGCAGCCCGCAACTGGTGAACAAATACTCCGGCAAGCCCGTGATCAACGGCGGCGACGGGCGCCACGCCCATCCCACCCAGGCCTTGCTGGACATTTTTTCCATCTGGGAACGCGTGGGCGAGCTGAAAGGCCTGAAGATCACCATTGTGGGCGATATCCTGAACAGCCGGGTGGTGCGATCCAACCTCATCGGCATGAAAAAACTGGGCATGGAGGTAACCGTCTGCGGTCCGCGCACCCTGATGCCGGGCGGCATGGCGGAGATTTTTGGCTGCCGGGTGGAATACGATCTGCGCGAAGCCCTGCGCGACGCCGACATCGTGATGGGCCTGCGCATGCAGCTGGAGAGGATGGGGGAGGGGCTGTTTCCCAGCCTTGAGGAATACAGCAAACACTACGTGCTCTCCAAAGACACCATCAAATATGCCAAGAAGGACGCCCTGATCATGCATCCGGGGCCGATGAACCGCGGGGTGGAGATCCTGCCCGAGATCGCGGATAGCAGCCAGAGCATCATCGTGGAACAGGTCGCCAACGGCGTGGCAGTGCGCATGGCGCTGATGTTCCTCATCCTTGGCGGAAAACTTTGAGGGAGGGAAAAAATGACCACACTCATCATTAACAGCACCGCTTACATCAACGGAAAGTTCCAGCTCCGCGACATTTTGATCCGAAACGGCCGCATCGCCCGGATCGCCAAAAGCCTGCCCCAAAAGGCGGACCAGATCCTTGACGCCACCGGCAGGCACGTCTTTCCCGGTTTCGTGGACCTCCACGTGCATCTGCGCGACCCCGGCCAGACCTACAAGGAAGACATCGTTTCCGGCACCCGCGCCGCGGCCAGGGGGGGCTTCACCAGCCTCTGCGCCATGCCAAACACCGATCCCGTGGTGGACAACATCGCCACGGTGGACTACATCCAGCGCCGCGCCAAGGATTTGGGCTCGGCCAGGGTCCATGTGATCGGCGCCATGACCAAAAAGAGCGAGGGCAAGGAGATCAGCGAAATGGCCACCATGCAGTCCGGCGGGATCGTGGCTGTTTCAGACGACGGCCACTGCGTGCAAAATGCCAAGCTGATGCTCAACTGCATGCGCTACGCCACCAATTTCGGCCTGCCTCTGGTGATCCACGCCGAGGACTACAACCTGGCTGGCAAAGGCCAGATCCACGGCGGACGGATCGCTTCCAAACTCGGCCTTTCCGGCCTTCCCGGCCTGGCCGAAGAAGTGATCGTCTCGCGGGACATCATGCTGGCGGAAAACACCGGCGCCAGGCTGCACATCGCCCACATCAGCACCGCCCGTTCCATTGAGCTGGTGCGTGAGGCCAAACAGCGCGGCGTGAAAGTGACTTGCGAAGTAACGCCTCACCATCTGCTGCTTACGGAAGACGCCTGCCTGGGCTTCGACACCAACACCAAGATGAAACCCCCGCTGCGCACGGAGAAGGACCGCCTGGCCTGTCTGGCCGCCCTCAAGGACGGCACCATCGACTGCATCGCCACCGATCACGCGCCCCACGCGGATTTCGAGAAAGTGCGCGAGTTCGACCACGCCCCCTTCGGCATCATCGGCCTGGAAACCGCCTTCTGCGCCATCTACCACCATCTGGTGAAACCCGGCCAGCTTTCCCTGGCCCGCCTTGCCGAAGCCCTGACCATTGCCCCGACCAGGGTTTTGGACCTGCCGCCGGCCGAACTCAAAGCAGGACATCCCGCCGACCTCAACCTCATCGACCTCGAGGCCAGCACCACTTTCACCGCGGAATCCCTCCTCTCCAAGGGAAAAAACACTCCCTGGCTGGATCAAACGCTTTCCGGACGCGTGCTTTGCACCTTTCTGGAAGGCCGGATCACCTGGCAGGACGGAGCATGATCGCCCATCGGGAAGTGCCTCTGCTCAGCAGCGAAAGGATCAACCGGGATTACCTGCGGATCAGCGTCGCGGCGCCGGATCTGGCCTCGCTCTGCCGTCCTGGGATGTTCTTTGAGCTCAAGGCCGGGCTGCCTTCCCAAACGAAGCGCCTCTTCAAGCCTGTGAGCGTGTTTGCCGCCCATGATGGTGAGATCGCTTTCCTGATCAAGGTTGTGGGCCCCGGCACCCGGGCTTTGGCAGAATTGCAGCTGGGCGAACCGCTGCTGCTGACCGGGCCGCTGGGCAACTCCTTTCCCCTGGTGCGGGGCCGCAAGGCCCTGCTGGTGAGCGGCGGGATCGGATATCCGCCTCTGGCTTGGCTAAAGCTGGTTTTGGCTGCGGACAACCAAGTCGTCCACATCCACGGCGGGTCCTGTGCCGAGGACGTCTTTCCCTGTGACCTCGCCTATACCCTCGACGGCAGCGCCGGCAGCCGGGGACCGGTCACGCTGGACATCCCTGACTTCATCAGGACGGAAGACTTCGATATCGTCTTCAGTTGCGGGCCGTTGCCGATGCTTAAAGCCCTGCAGGCCTGCGTTGGCGACCTGCCGCATTATGCCTCGCTGGAAGCCTACATGGCCTGCGGCCTGGGCGCCTGCCACGGCTGCGCGGTCCCGGCGGGGGAGGGCTGGCAGCGCGTGTGCAAGGAAGGACCTGTGTTCGAGGCCGCAAAAATCCGCTGGAGCGAGTTATGAACAGGCTTGCCACCTCGATGGGGCGCCTGCGGCTGAAAAGCCCGGTAACAGTGGCCTCCGGCACCTTTGACACCGGGTATTTCGATCTCTTCGACCAGCACGTACTCGGTGCCTATACCACGAAAACCATCACCCTGGCCCCCATAGCCGGCAATCCGCCGCCCCGGCTCTTTGAAACCGAGGCTGGTTTGCTTAACTCCATCGGCCTGCAGAATCCGGGCCTCAAAGCCTGGCTGAATGAAGATCTTCCGTTGTTGCGGGAAAAACTTCGGATCCCGCTGATCGTCAGTTTCTCAGGCTCTTCCGAAGACGAGTTTCTGGAGGTTCTCGACGGACTGGAACTGCAGGAAGGGATCGCCGGCTACGAGGTGAATATCTCCTGTCCCAACGTTGCCAGGGAGGGGATCGCCTTCGGGGCGGACCCGGACGTGGTTTTCGCCCTTGCCTCCAGGCTGGCCGCCATCACGGAGCGCGAACTGATCTTCAAACTCAGCCCCAACGTGACCGACATCGCCCGCGTCGCTCAAGCCGCCGAGTCCGGAGGGGCAACATCCCTGGCATTGATCAACACCCTCTACGGCTCCGCGATCGACTGGAAAACGGGCAAATTCAGGATCTCCAACCCCGTTTGCGGCTACAGCGGATGCGGTATCAAACCAGTGGCTCTGGCCCTTTGCCACAAGGTTGACCAGGCTGTTGACATCCCCATTTTGGCCCTGGGCGGCATCCACAGCTGGCAGGACGCCCTCGAATTTTTCTGGGCCGGCGCTTCCGCCATCGCCCTCGGCACCGCCTTTTACAGCGATCCCCTGGCCGCGGTGAAACTGCGCCAGGGTTTGGAGGCTTTCCTGCGGGAGAACGACCTCTCACTGCGTGATATCATCGGCAAGGCGCGCTGATCCCTGAGCCCAACCATAAGCCTTCCAGCCAAGCGCCCGCCGTGCCCCCCGCATGCCCCTCGCCTCAAATGCGGTGATCAGGCGGGAGGCTCGGAGGGGTCGAACCAGCGGGGGTTTGGGGAGGGTGATCAGGCAACGGCCTTTGAAACCACTTCCAGAGTGCCGGGTATCCCCGCAATCGCTTGAGCGGAATTACCGCTTGACAGCAGCCCCGCTTCGAATATCTTGTCTATTAGTTCTTTACCAGCGTATAGGGGGTGACATGGTTTCGACAGGGAACCAGGGTGTGAGAGATGCATGCCGGAGACGCTGTCCGCTCCGTTATCAAGCAGCAAACAAATCTAATTGCAAACAACAACTACTCCTTAGCAGCGTAAGCAGCTAACGTTCAACCCTTCCGCGCCGCCGGGAAGGGATTGGGCGTCGAAACAGTGTGGCCGCTCCGGGTTCGAGAGCTCATAAAACCCGGCTAAGACTATGAGCCCTGGCCCCGGCGGGTCTGATTGTCTTTCACCGCCCCGGCCGCGAGCAAAGACAACTAAGCATGTAGATTCACTCATGACCGGTTTTTTGGACGCGGGTTCGATACCCGCCACCTCCACCAATTTGTCAAAAAAAAGACTCCTCTCAGGGAGCCTTTTTTTTATTGGGGAGCCTTTTTTCGTCCGTAAACGGTAGCAACGCTGGTCGCTAAACATCCTGAACTTCAGTGCGTTTGGAAAGTTTCCGCCGCCATCCCCCTTCAAAGAAGGAATAGATCACCGGGATGAACAGCAACGACACCAAAGTGGAGACAAGCAGTCCGCCGATCACCGCCCGGGCAAGCGGAGCCTGGGTTTCGCCGCCTTCCGCCATGCCGATGGCCAGGGGCGTGAGGCCCAGTACGGTGGAGATGGCGGTCATCAGGATGGGCCGCAATCTGCGGCGTCCGGCATTCTCGATCGCCTCGCGCAGCGGCATTCCTTCATTGCGCCTCAGTTTGTTGGTGGTGTCCACCAGCAGGATGGAGTTGTTCACCACGATCCCGGCCAGCATGATGATGCCGAGGTAGCTTTGGAGGTTGAAGGTGGTGCCGGTGAGGAAGAGGATCAGGGCCACGCCGATGAAGGCGAAGGGCACCGAGCCCATCACCACCATTGGATCTTTGATGGATTCGAACTGGCTGGCCATCACCATGTAGATGAGGATGATCGCCAGGATGAGGCCGATGAGCATTTCGCGGAAGGATTCCTGCTGCTGTTTGTAGTCGCCGGCGATCTCCACGCTGTAGCCCAGGGGCAGGGGGATCTTGTCCAGCCGGGCCTGGATGTCGCGCACCACAGCGCTGAGGTTGCGGCCGGTGTGGTTGGCGGAAATGTCGATCATGCGTTCCTGGTTCAGCCTTTCGATCACGGTGGAGCTCTGGCTGCTGGCCACGCGCACCACGTTGCGCAGCACGACGGGCTGCCCGGCGGAATTGACCACCGTGAGGTCCAGCAGCTGTTCCAGGGGCAGTTGGTCCGCGTCCTTGATCTGCACCAGCATTGGGTATTCCCGGCCTTCGTCGACGAATTCGCCGGCGCTGGAGCCGGAGAGCGCCGTTTCCAGCACGGAGGAGATCTGCTGCACGCTGAGGCCGAGTTCGGCGGCCTTGGTCCGGTCGATGATGATCAGGTCTTCCGGAGCGCCGGCGGTGCGGCTGAGATTGGCATCGGTTACGCCTTCCACCGCTTCGATGGATTTTTGGATGCTGCTGGCCAGACGGAAGGATTCCTCCAGGTCGTGGCCCCGCACCTGGATCTCCAGCCTGTCCCCGCCACCCATGAAGCGGGACATCTGGTTGCTGGTGGCGGTGCGCACGCGGATCCTGGCGCCGGGAATGCCGGCAAAGCGTTTGCGGATCTCGCCGGCGATCTCTTCATCGCTGCGGGAGCGTTCCGATTTTCCCACCAACCGCAGCCGGATGGAGCCGGTGTTTGAGCCCGAGGCCCAGCCGCCGCTGCCGGCCTGGGTGATGGTGTGCGTGATCTCGTCGATGCCTTTGAGCCGCTCCTCCAAAACCTTCATCTTGGCGTCCACCACCTCCAATCTGGTGCCGGCTTCCATGTCCAGGTTCACCCGGATCTCGCCTTCGTCGGACACTGGCATCAGTTCGGAGCCGATCGCCAGGGAAAGCAGCACAGCTCCGGCCAGTGCGGCTCCGGCGATGAGCACCGCTTTGCCGCGATGGTCCAGCACCCAGTTCAGGGCTTTGCCATACACGTTTTCCATGCCCTCCAGGATCCGCCCTGTGGCGTGGTAGATCCGGCAGCGCAGGCTGTCTTTGCGGCCTTTGGGCTCCGTGCTCACGCTTAGCAGCTTGCTGGAAAGCATGGGCACCATGGTGAGCGCCGTCACCAGCGAACAGATGAGGGCGAAAACCACCACGAAGGCCAGCTGGCGGTACATCAGGCCGGTCATGCCCTGCATGAAGATCATGGGCAGGAACACCACCACGGAGGTGAGGGTGCTGGCAATGATGGGGGAGGTCACCTCATCCGCGCCGACGATGGCTGCTTCCTTCGGTTTTTTGCCCAGTTCCCGGTGCCGGAATACATTTTCCAGCACCACGATGGAGTTGTCCAAAAGCTGGCCCACCCCCAGCGCGAGCGCGCCGATGGTCATCAGGTTCAGGGTGAAGCCGTTGAAATAGAGCAGGCCGAAGGTGGCCATGATGGAGATCGGGATGGCGGTGGAGATCACCAGGGTGCTTTTAAAGTTGCGCAGGAAAAAGAGCAGGATCAGCACTGCGAGGATGCCGCCGATCACCACGGAACTGGCCACATTGTTGATGGAGCGGCTGATATAGACAGATTGATCCACCAGGGGCACCACCTTCACCTGGGAGATGCTGTGGTTGATGTTTTCCACCTCTTTTAAAACGCCTTTGGCCACCCGCACCGTGTTGGTGCCGGATTGTTTGTTCACCGAGATCTGGATGCCCGGCTCGCCGTTGATCCGCACCACGCTTGTTTCTTTGGATGACGCGTCTTCGACGGTGGCGATCTCCTTCAGCGAAACGGAGGTCCCTCCCTTCTGGGCGATCACGGTTTCCCGCAGTTCGTCCAGATTTTCGAACACCCCGGGCACGCGCACCGTGATCTGGTAGTTGCCGCGGTAGATGTTGCCCGTGGGCTGGTTAACGTTGGAAGCGCGGATGCGGCTGATCACGGAGTCCATGGAAATGCCCAGCGACTTCAGTTTCTGGGGGTCGATGTTGATCTGCACTTCCCGGGTGAGCCCACCCCAGACGTTGATGCTGGCCACGCCGTTGACCCTCTCAAGGCGATAGCCGATTTCGTTGTCGATCAGCGTGCGCAGGGTCACGGGGTCCAGGTCGCTCACCACGCCCATCATCACCACGGGCATGGCGGCAAGGTCAAATTTACGCAGCGAAGGCCGGCTGGCGTCGTCCGGCAGGCGTGCCAGGATGCGGTCGAGGCGGTCGCGGATGTCGTTGGAAGCGGCGTCCAGATCGGTGCCCCAGGCGAAATACACCTGCACGCTGCTGCTGCCTTCCGAAGAGCGGGAGGAGATCTCCTCCACTCCGGAAACCGCGCCCACCGCTTCTTCGATGGGCCGCGTGATCAGCTCCTCCACCACCAGCGGGCTGGCTTTGGAGTAGCTGGTGGAGATGCTGATGGTGGGCGAGGTTACGTCCGGCATGGCGTCGATGGGCAGCCTGGTGAGGGCCACCCCGCCCAGGATGATCACGATCAGCGCCACCATGATGGTGGTCACGGGAAAATTGACGGATGTTTGGGCTATCTTCATGGTTTGGCTTTACCCTTTTTCTCCGCTCCGGGCAGAATGATCTCCCGCCCGTCATCCAGCTGGTCCTGGCCCAGGGTAACCACCTCGCCGCTGAGGGCGGGGGAGAGGATCTCCACGTATTTTGTTGTGACAATGCCCTTTTCAACCGGAATGAAACTTACTTTGCTGGAGGCTTTGTCCACCAGGAAAACCCCCTCTTCGCCCTTGTGCTTGTAGATGGCGGCGGAGGGAACCGCCGTGGCCTGCGGTTTGATCTGCCAGGTTATCCGTGCCCGCGCGTACATTCCTGGCTTCAGTTTGAGGCCGGGATTGGCCACTTCGATCTCCACCCTCGCCTGCCGCGATTCCTCCTTCAGCATCGGCGCCACTCGCGCGATCCTGCCGTTGAATTCCTCTTCCGGCCAGGAATCTGAACTGATGCTGGCGGGCTGGCCCACCTTCACGCGGGTGTAATCGCTTTCGATAACGTCGATCTCCGCCACCAGGGTGCCTATGTCCAGCACGGAAACCAGGGGCGAGCCCGAATTCAATAGCTGGCCGGCGTCGGCAAATCTTTCTCCGATGACCCTCGCAGACCCGCCTCCGCTCCAGTCCGCCTTCACCCGGGTGTTGGCCAGTTGGGTCTCGGCGGCGTTTTTGCCGGCCAGGGCAACCTGGTATTTGGCTTGTTCGGAGATGTATTGGGCGTTCACGCGGTCGAACTCGCTTTGGGGGATGTAGGATTTGGCCAAAAGCGTCCGGCTCTGCTCCAGGGCTTTTTCCGCCTCTGCCATCGCGCTGGCTGCCTGCTCCAGATTGGCTTTGGCCTTGTTGAATTCCTGCCGGAAGATCACGTCGTCCAGCACCGCGATCACCTGGCCCCGGCTCACGGTGTCGCCTATGTTCACGTTCAGCTGCACCAGCTGCCCGGCCACCTTGGGCGCCAGGATATAGCTGTTCGCGGCCCGCAGGTTGCCGCTGAAGGTCGCGCTGTCCTCCAAGTCCATCACTTCCACTGGCGCGGTTTCCACCGCCACCGCCTGGGGTCCGCCGCCCTGCTGAGCGTCTTTATCCTTGCCGGAGCACAGCCGCCAGGCAAAAAGCAAGCCCAGCAGCGCCACCACGATCACTAGCCAAAGGTATTTCTTCATCGTTCGTTACCACTATCTGATTATTTTACAATTTATTAAGATCCTAAACATCCAAATGTCAACCTGCGTCTCAGGTCAAGTAAAAGTTTGGTCGCTGCTGGAGGATGCCGATCCTCCGCAGTTTGGCCTGAAGAGCCAGCCTTCATGTCATTCCGGGACCCCGGCGTTGAAACGCCACCCCGGAATGACAGCCTGGTTCATCCCCGGTCCATTCTTTTTCCGCATCCGCATATATTGCTTGACAGATTCCTCCCACGGCTCAGATAGTTTACCAGCGTGTTCGCCTGAAAGATTCACTCCGTTGGATAGATAAATCATCACATACAGGAGATCCAGAATGAAACACAGAATCCTCATTTTTTGCCTGCTCGCCCTGGCCGCCCTTGCCGGCGCGGCTACGCTCTGCCCGGACACGGGTGAAGAGATCCCCTCCCTCACCAGGCACAATCCCTTTTACCAGCCTGACGTCCTCGAGGCTTTGTCATCCCAGCGCGGCGTGAACGAATGGACCGGCTCCGGCCCCTGGGGTGGGAACGTGCGCGGCCTGGCCACCGATCCGGCCAACCCCCTGCGTGTCTTCGCCGCCTGCGGTTCCAGCCTCACCGCCGTGGAAGGCGGGGTGTACATGAGCCTGGACGGCGGCCTGAACTGGGAGCCCGCTCCCCTGCCCCGCAAGCAGTACAACGCCGTGGCGGCTTCACCTTCCCAGCCCGGCACCTTTTACGCCGGTGCCCGCAACGGCCTCTATAAAAGCGTGGACAACGGCCTCACCTGGAATGTGGCCGCCCTGTCCAGTGCCTACATCCTTGGAGTGGGGGTGAAGGCCAACGACGGCAACACCATCGTGGTGGGAAAATCCGGCAACGTGGGGATCGAGGTTTCCACGGACGGCGGCAACAGCTTTGCCCAGGTGGGCGTGAACGGCGGTTTCATGCGGATGTTCACCTCTTCAGCGGCCAATCCGGAGAGGATGTTCGTGGTGATGGGCTCCGCCGCCGCTTCGGTGATGACCAGCGTGAACAATGGCCAGACCTGGACTCCCTGGGGTCCCGCCGGCGACGGCTGGGGCATGTACATTTCGCCCACGGACAGCCTGTTCAGCCTGGTCGCCCACGCCAGCGGCATCTACCGTACCACGGACGGCGGCGCCAACTGGACCCTCGCGGCTTCCGGCACTTACCGCGGCGTCACCGGATTCAACGGGATTTATTATGCCACCTCGAACAGCGGGGGAGTGGAGAAAAGCAACGACGGCGGCCTCACCTGGACCCCCGTCTCACCCCAGGTCCCGCAATCCAACTGGCAATCAGCCACCTCGTCGGGCGCCGGGGCGCTGCTGGGACACTGGGGCGGGATCTTCCGCGCCAGCGGCTACAATGATCCCGTGCCGGCCTCCCACACTGGCCTGAACCTCGCCCTGGTGCACGGCCTGGCCTACTATTCGGACACCAATGAGCTTTGGGGTGGAACCGAGGGCAGCGGCCTCTATCGCAGCACCGATGGCGGCGTTACCTGGGATCAGATGGTGAACGGCTTGAACAACTGGATGATCTACGAACTTGCCCCCACCAACCACCAGTATTACCAGTCCGGCCGGATGCTGGCCGGCACCCTCGACGGCGCCTATACCTCCCTGGATGGCGGCCAGACCTGGAGCTATGTCTATTACCAGGGCACGCAGGTCTCGGCCTGCGAAGTGCATCCCACCGATCCCGACAAGTTCTGGCTGGGTTCCGCCACCGGCGAGATCCGCTACACCGACGACGGCGGCCAATCCTGGACCGTTGCCACAGGCGGGATGTGGGGATTCGCCCCCAGATTGAAGCTGGGACGCGGTCCTTCAGGCAATCTGCGCCTCTTCCTTTCCTATCAGGGCAGCGCCACTGCCATCTGGTATTCCGACGACGGCTTCACCTTCACCTCCTCCACCGGCATGGAAAGCACCACCTATCAGCCCATGGTGTCCATCCGGCCTGGCTTTGGCACCCAGCCCCAGATCATCTACGCCTCCTCCAATTCCGGGGTGTACAAATCCACAGATGGCGGCGCCACCTACACTCTGGCGGGAATGCCCGGATTCAGCTGGAGTGTCCTGAGCGGGCCGGGCCAGCAGGTGATCTCCGGCAAGGACAACGGCCTGAGCTACAGCACGGATGAAGGTGCCACCTCCACTTCCCTCACCCAGAACCTGAGCTCAAACGCCACCATTTGGCAAATGGCCTGGGGCTCCAGCACCAATCAGGTGTACATCGCCCTGCGGACCCGGGGTGTGATGGAGAGCCGCTTCAGCGCCACCGACTACGGCTTTCCCACAGACCTCACCGCCATCCCCAACGATCAATCGGTGATCCTGACCTGGACCCCCGTGTCGCAACAGCCGGCTCCAACTGCCTATTGCATCTGGCGCGACGGCTATCCGGTGGCCCAAGTGCCGGCGGGTCTTTCCACCTTCACGGATTCCAGCCTGCTCAACGGCCAGGCCTATAGGTACTTCGTCTCCGCCGTCTATGCGGACAACATCCAAACCTCACCCACCCAGATCGTCACCGTCGTTCCGGCCATCCCCACGCATCCGCCGGTGATCGAGTTCACGGCTACGGTCCAGGGCCAGTCCGTCGTGCTCAATTGGGTCGCCCCGGACGCCGGACAGATCGGCTACAAGCTTTACCGTGAAGGCGAACTGCTTATCGAGATCACCGATCCTGACGTGGATGGTCACATCGACATGTACCTTTCGCCCGGAACTTATGCTTATACCATAACGGTCACCTACATCACCGGGGATTCCGCTCCGACCCAGGTTTACGCCACCATCACCGTCGCCAACGAGGATCCCGGCGCTCCCGCCCTGGCCACCGCGCTGCGGGGCAATTACCCCAATCCTTTCAAACCCAGCACCAGCGTCAGTTTCACCCTCAAGGACGCCGCGCCCGTTACCCTGGAAATCTACGACCTCAAGGGCCGCAAAGTGAAAACCCTGGCCCAGGGCGAGTTCGCCTCCGGCCTCCATAGCCTGGTCTGGGACGGCACCGACGACTCCGGAACGACCGTGGCCAGTGGCCTCTACCTATATCGGATGAACTCCGGCAGTTACAGCGCCTCCCGCAAAATGCTGCTGCTGAAATAAGCTCCCCAGCCCTGCCATATTGATCACCCCGGGTTCCCCGCCCGGGGTTTTCTTCGTTTGGCTGTCGTGAATGGCCACCCCGCCACTCCGCCACACCCCCTTCATTCCAGATCCATCCCTTTATCCGCGTTGATCCGTGTTTTTTTCTGCGTGGATCTGCGTGAACACTATTTTAACTCGTGTAATTAGTGGACCCCAAACCCCGGAAAACCAGCCACTTTTCCGATCACATCCCTGCTTTCCTTCAGGCCAGTGATCAGCACCCAATCGTGAAACATTCCCGGATATTCATAAAAGCAGATCTCGACCCCGTGTTCCTCCGCCACTTGCCGAAGCTTCAGGGCGTCCGCGTGCAGAAGGTCGTGGGTGCCGGTGAAGACCGAGATCCTGCCCAAGCCGGCCAGATCGCCATGGACGGGGCTCACCCGGAAATCCGTGGTCTCCAGGCCTCCCGTGAAGGCTTTGCCCGCGAATTTCAGTTCTTTTATGCTCAGAATTTTGTCCTTGCGGTCAAATCTGCTAAGGTCGGGGTTGTCCATGCTCACATCCAGCCAGGGGGAAAAGAGGATGATCGCTTCCGGTTGCCGGCCGCCCTCATTCCTGATCTTCTGCGCGAAACCCAGGGCCAGTCCGCCGCCTGCCGAATCCCCCATGAAAACCAGTCTCTGGCCGGGATGGCGGGAGATTAGCTCCGCGCGAACCTCGTCCAGCCAGCCGTAAACGTCTTCGCAGTCAGCTTCCGGGGCCAGCGGGTAGTCTGGCAATATAAAGGTGGATTTGGTGGCGCGGATGAGTTTATTCACCAGCCGCCAGTGCATCCGGGTGAGATTGGCGAAATGGGCCCCGCCATGCAGGAACAGCACCAAAGTCTCAGCGGGGTTGTTTTTGGGACAGAGCGTCCACACCCGGCGCTGGCGTATGCGAACAACTTTCACCTCACATTCCCTGAGCAGCGATCGTGGCAGGCCGGCAGCCTTCATGCCACTTTTGCGGTTGATGAGTGTTTTCAGGGTCACCCTCTTCATCCCCAGGAGGCCCAGGCTCAGCTGGATACACCGGGAACCGGCTCCGGGACAGGCCTGATGCCGGTATCTGAAACCCGCGCTTGGTTCAGCGTCACGGGGAGGGATGGTTTCGTCTACTCCGCCGCCCGGAAGCGGGGGTATGTTCGCGGCGTTCACGATGGCGTCGCCGGTGAAGCTGGCAATGCTGCCGCGCCTGAGGCTATCTGGAATTTGGAAATCACCGCGGCGAACAGCTCAGGTTTTTTCAGGCTGGCGATCCACTCCGTGGGGATGGCCTCATATCCGTAGTGCAGGGCGGCCAGCCCGCCGGTGATGGCGCCGGTGGTGTCCGCGTCGTCCCCCAGGTTCACCGCTTTCAAAACCGCTGCGGCAAAGTCATCCGTGGTCAGCAAACACCAGATGCTCGCTTCCAGGCTGGCCACCACGTAGCCGCCGGAATCGATCTCCGCCTCTGCCAGGCTGGCCAGGCCGGGCTCCAGCAATCGGTTCAGGGCCTGGAACTCCTTGGTGTGGCAGGCCAGGCGGGTCATCAGTTCAGCGGTATCAGTTCGGGCTTGTTCATAGGCCAGGAACTTGTCGGTCCCGCCGCTGATCCCTTCCGCCATGTTCAGGTAAAGGAAGCAGCACAGGGCGGACCTGATGTGCGGATGGGTGAGGTTTCCGGCTTGGCGGACAAGCCTGAACTGCTCTTCGGGGTCTTTTCCGCTGATCGCCACAACCAGGGGCAGGATGCGCATCAGGCTGCCGTTGCCGTTGCTGTATTCGTCGGAATCATCGGCCAGGTCTTCCAGCCGGTCGGTTTCGCCCGCCCTAAGGATCTTCCGGAGGTCGGCCAGCCTCCTTGTGGTCTGGATCCCCACGTCGAAAGCGCGGTCGCGGGCCGACATGTAACCCTGGTCCAGCCAGGCGAGGAACCTCCGGGCCTGGTCCTGGAGGTCAAAGCCCTTCGCCAGGCTTTCCGCCAAACACAGCGTCAGCGAGGTGTCATCGGACCATAGCCCCCTCAGTTCTTCGCCCCAGGAGCGGATCTGCCCGCCCTCTCCGCGGAAATCGCCCATTCCCACCACTGGCCTTGCCTCGCGCTCGGACCTTGGCTCAAACTGGGCGGGAAAGCCCAACGCGTCGCCCACCGCCACCCCGGTCAGGATGGCCCGCATCAATTCAGAGCTGTTCGCCTGTTTCACATTGATCTCCTGTGTCAACCCTTGCCGGCATGTCAATTTCAGCCCGAGCGCGCCGGCTTTCTCGCTATGGAGCATGGCTGTTCCCAAAATGAAGTGAATCTGGTGATACTCCGGGGGGTATTCTTCAGCGCATCGCGCTTCTGAGCAGTTCCACCAGCCTGGGGTCGGTTTCGGGATAATCCAGAGCGTAATCCAGCGGGGTCCTGCCCTCGAACCGCAGGAAGGGACTGGCTCCCAGCCCGATCAGCGCTTTGGCTCCCTCGAAATCGTTTTGCATGGTGCAGGCTATCAGGGAGGTCTTGCCTTCGCTGTCACGGGCATTCACATCCACCCTGGACACCAGCATGTCAAATATGGCTTTGTAGCTATCGGGATCGTAGGTCATCCCCAGTTCGGATACCTCGTAGCCTTCGACCAGCAGCAGGCCAGGATCGAACAACCTCACCTCCATCTCCGGGATCTCCCAGGCATAAAAACTGTCCACACCGCCGGCGGCGATCACCAGGTCGGAGGCGTTTACAGCCACTCCGGCCGTGTTCACCAGATAATCCACGATATCCGCTGCCCCGGCGGCTATGGCATAATCCAGCATGCCGGCCGGATCGCAAAACTTAATCTTTCGTTCTACTATTTGGCGCACCATGTCCAGACAGCCGTTGGCGGCCGCGTATGCGCCCGGGTCCCGGTCGGAATAGTCCTCTGCGGCATCCTCATAACGCCCGTAATTGTCGAGCAGCCATTCCAGCACCTCCACGTTGTCGTGGACGGTAGCATAGATGGCGGCGGTGCGCCACTTCCAATCTCTGTAGATGAGGTCTGTGTGCTCGCGCACCTTGGCCACCACATCTTGATTGCCCCTGCATTCCGCGGCATAGAAAAGGGCGATCCGCTCCCATTGGTCCCAGTGAATGCAGTTGGCGTCACGGTCCAGCAGCAGATGTGCGATTTCGCCGTTGTTGCTGAACAGCGCGGCCTGCAAAGCGCTCACCCCGGAGGGGCTGAGGGCGGCGTTTGGGTTGGCATCGCGCTCCAGCAGGACGCGCACCACCTCGGTGTTGCCCAGATAGGCGTGTTTGATCAGTTCCCAATCGTATGTGCGGTAATCCAGGCTTTTCACATAGGCCAAAGCGTCCTCGATCCGGTACTCATCGGGCGTGGCCGGCCTCAGAACGACATCCTCACTCTGTCTGGGTTTTTCCTTAACTTCCGTCTTGCTCTTGCTGTCCCCCTCCAGGGGAACAGGCTTGATGTACTCAAGGTCAAACGCGGAAACTGTTGCCAGCAGAGCCAATAAAACCAAAATCAGCGTAAGCTTCATGATCATCTCCTTTGCCGTTTTCCGGGCGGGACCTGCTGCAGACTGGACCAACCCGGTGGCGTCATTGTCTTGGATCTCCATCCAGAATGTCAATCGTTTTTTTCTCATCGCCCCGTCTGTTCTCCCCTGAAGCGCCACGCCGCTTGTCATTCCGGGGAAAGGGCTTCAGCCCTTGGGACCCTAGGATAAGATCGTAACGGTGGTTTCAGTAATCAACATAGCCCTGCCTTATGCTCTTTTCTCTGGGTCTCCGTGTCTCCGTGTCTCCGGGTTGATGATTCTTTGTTAAACCTTGCTTGTCAGCTTCCTGTCCGCCTCCCGTTCAGTTCCCATTGAACCCTTGGGAAGTCAGCGGGAAGTGAATGGGATGTGGGTGGGAAGAGGCACAGAGAGCCTCCATATTTAGTGGGTAACAATTATCCAAAGACCTTTGCACATAATCCTCAGGGTCTGGTGAAAAAGTAAGAGCATTTAGGATCAAAAAGTAGTTTTTGAAATCTGCAAATAATTCTTGACAAAATAGATAGGCTCATATTTTGTCACTCT